>DASUVU010000242.1:0-12194 GCA_036378815.1 Agromyces sp.
ACCTCGAGCCCGCGAACCACCTCGGCGCGGTCGTACCCTTCGCCGAGGCGGCTCCACAGTACGACGTCGGCACTCGGCGCGACGGCCGACACCGGATCGACCTTGACGAACGTCAGGCGTCTCACGGTCTCGAGCACGCTCGACGGCCGATCGGCCTCGAGCGCCTGAGCGCGCACCGCCATGCGCCGCGCCTGCGCCTTCGTCAGTTGGACCGGCTCCACTGCCACCAGATCACGCTACCGGGAGCCGACATGGGCCGTCGGCTGAGCGGATGCCGCGAGCCCGCGCCATAGGCTGGTACTCGACGACCGAGACGCACCGACCGAACCGACCGAGGAGGATCGCGATGCTCGATGTCGACCCGTACGAGGCCCTGCAGCGATTGCGGCCCGTCGAGACGTTCAACGTGACGAGCACCGACTTCGAGCAGGGCGGTCCGCTCGCCAGGGCGCAATGGGCGGCGTTCGCCGGCGGAGCCGACCGGTCGCCGCAACTCAGCTGGTCGGGATTCCCCGCGGGCACCCGCAGTTTCGCGGTGACCTGCCTCGATCCCGATGCGCCATCGGGTTCGGGGTGGTGGCACTGGTCGGTCGCCAACCTCCCCGCGTCCGTGACGAGCCTCGACTCCGATGCCGGCGCCGAGGGCGGCGACAAGCTGCCCGAGGGCGCGATCATGCTGGGCAACGACGACGGCACGGTCGGCTTCATCGGCGCCGGTCCGCCGCGGGGCACGGGCGTGCATCGGTACGTCTTCGTCGTGCACGCGCTCGACGTGCCGAGCTTCGATCTCGCACCGGATGCCACGCCCGCGAGCCTCGGGTCACGGTGCTTCTTCCACGGGCTCGCCCGCGGCATCCTGGTCGGTACCGTGTCGCGCGACTGAGCGGCTCCCTGCGCCCCGCGCATGGCCTCCATGTTCTCGTCCTCGCGTCAGCCGCGACGGAGAGTGGACCACGTGCATCGAGCGAAGTATGTGAGATCGCATTCGATCTGAAGATCACGACTGGCCGGCTGGTCCATCGCCATTCTCGGCCTCGCCGAATCCCGAAGACTCAACCTGCCGACCACGTCCGCGCATGCCCTTGCGTCCGGCACGGTGGGCGTGAGGCGTGCGAGAAGGTTCCGCCGGGTGGGTCGGCGCTCGACGGACTCCCGTGCCGTAGCGGTGGTCCCACAGGGTGAAGAGTTCGCCGACCGCATCGTCGAGACGCGCGAGGTAGGCACCGTTCAACCGGTACAGCCGGGACTGGGGCAGTGCGCCATCCTGTTGGACGTGAATGACTCCTTCGTCGCGAAGGATCCGCAGGTGGTGCGAGACCGCCGACCGAGAGACCGAGAACTCCACGGCGATGACATCGTTGAGAATGCCGACCGGATGCTCACCGACGGCGAGCACCTCGATGATTCGGCGGCGCACCGGCTCAGCGGCGATCTCGAACGGATGCATCATCGCCGCAGCGTACCCACGGCGCAGAGCCGCCGGAGCCGACCGTCCACAGGTCCCGGGCCCGGGTGACACCGGCCCCGCGTCAGTGCTTGTTCCCGCTGAGCGCGAGCACCCCGCCGAGCCCGATCATCATCACGCCGCCGGTCGCGGCCAGATGCGACGCACGCTTGGGCGACCGACCGAACCAGTCGCGCGCGGCACTCGCCGCAATCGCCCACGCCGAGTCGAAGAGCAGCGCCAGCACGATGAACACGACGCCCAGTTCGAACAATTGCAGCGGGATGGCGCCCGCCGCGAAGTCGACGAACTGGGGGAGCACCGCGACGAAGAACGCGATCGTCTTGGGATTCGTGACGCCGACGACGAAGCCCTCGCCCAGCTGGCGCCAGTGCGAGCGCACGGCGGCACCGCCGTTGACGGCGGCCGCGGCATCCGCTCGATGACGGATCGCCTGGATGCCGAGGAAGACGAGGTAGAGCGCGCCGGCGAACTTGATGACGGTGAACAGCACGACCGACTGCGCGACGAGCGCACCGATGCCCAGCGCGACCGCGGCGACGAGGGGGATCATGCCGATCGCGTTCCCGAGCACGCTGAGCAGGCCGCCGAGGCGTCCGAGCGCGAGGGAGCGCCCGATCACGAACAGCACGCTCGGGCCGGGGATCACGATGAGCACGACGGAGGCCACGACGAACGTCCAGAGGTTGTCGACGGGGACCATCCGTGCATCGTACGCCCGCCCCGGCGCGCCCGCGAAGCGCTACTCCTCGGTGGGCGGCGGAGCCAGCGGTGCGCCCAGGCGGATGCGCGTGCCGAACGGGTCGGCGACGAGCGAGGTGCGCTCGCCCCACGGCTGGTCGACCGGCTCCTCCAGCACGGATGCCCCGGCAGCCGCCAGCTCGCCCGTCACCCGATCGACATCGTCGACGTAGAACCAGAGCAGCACGTTGCCGGGCGGCGCCGGAGCCTCGGAGAACCCGATGCCGAGCGATGAGGACCCCACGGCGAGCGAGACGTAGACCGGGTCGCCGCCCTCCAACGGGAACGAGTACGTGAGCACGCCACCGAACGCATCGCCGTAGAACGCGAGCGCGGCTGCCATGTCGTTCACTTCGAGGATCGGGAATGCGGATTCGATCATGACCCCTCCTGTTCGCGAGGTTACGTGTCAGCAGACGGATGCCGCTACGGTGGCCTCGTGAGCGAGCAGATCTCCGCGACCGTCGCCGATGGGGTCGGCCACGTCACGCTCGACCGTCCGCAGGCGCTCAACGCGCTCAGTTACGAGATGATCCGCGAGCTCACGTCGGTCTTGGAGGTCTGGCGTGACGACCCCGAGGTGGGGCTCGTGATGCTCGACGGCGCGGGCGAGCGGGGATTCTCGGCCGGTGGCGACATCCGGGAGCTCTACGGATACGCCGTCGACGGCAACGCTGCGGAAGCGCGCGAGTTCTTCCGTTCGGAGTACCGGCTCGACGCGATGATCGCCCGCTACCCGAAGCCGGTCGTCGCGATCATGGACGGCATCACCATGGGTGGCGGCATCGGCCTCGCCGGCCACGCGGCGATCCGCGTCGTCACCGAGCGCTCGCGCGTGGCGATGCCCGAGACGCGCATCGGGTTCACGCCCGATGTGGGCGGATCGTGGCTGCTCGCGAAGGTGCCCGGGGAGCTCGGCGTGCACCTCGCCCTGAACTCTCGGACCATGGATGCCGCCGACGCGATCCACGCCGGATTCGCCGACTCGTACGTGCCGTCCGGCCAGATCACGCACCTCGTGCAGGCGCTCGCCGAGCGGGCCGACCCCGGCACCCCCGCCGAGATCGTCATGCTGTTCGACGAGACCCCCGGCCCGTCGGCACTCGCCCTGGCTCGCGACTGGGTCGACGCCTGCTACTCGGCTCCGACGGTCGCCGAGATCATCGCGCGGCTGCGGGCGTTCGCCGACGGAACCCCGCACGATGCCTCGAGCTCGTTCCCGCGGCATCCGCTCGATCCCGCGGCCTTCGCCGATGCGGCCGAGGCCGCGGACGAACTGGAGACGCTCTCGCCGACGGCGCTCACGATGACGCTCGAATCGGTGCGCCGAGCGCGCACGCTGCGCACCCTCGAGGAGGCGCTGGAACAGGAGTTCCGCCTCGTCGCGTGGTTCATCGAGCAGCACGACCTGCGCGAGGGCATCCGCGCCCAGGTCATCGACAAGGACCGTTCGCCGAAGTGGAATCCCGCCACGCTCGACGACGTGGACCCCGAACTGGCGTCACGCGTGATCGACACGCAAGTTCACGATCCCGTGTGGCCGGGATAGCGTGGGCACGTGAAGAGCCACCACCTGCGTACCCACCGGAGTGACGAGAACCTCGCCCGCGAGGGGCAACTCGCCTGGCAGCTGGCGGGTGTCGCGACCGACCCCGTCGAGCTCGACGACGACGTGGTCGACATGGTCGTGAACCGCGTGATCGACAACGCCGCGGTCGCTGCCGCCGCGCTCGCCCGCAAGCCGGTGGTGTCGGCGCGCAGCCAGGCGCTCGCCCATCCGGTGTCGATCGGCGGCGACGGGTCGACGGTCTTCGGTGCGGATGCCGCACGCCGCACCTCGCCCGAATGGGCGGCGTGGGCGAACGGGGTGGCCGTTCGCGAGCTCGACTTCCACGACACCTTCCTCGCGGCCGACTACTCGCACCCGGGCGACAACATCCCGCCCATCGTCGCGGTGGCCCAGCATCTCGCCGCTCGCCGCGGATTGACCGGTCGCGACGTCGTGCGCGCAATCGCCACCGGTTACGAGATCCAGATCGACCTCGTCAAGGCGATCTCGCTGCACGAGCACAAGATCGACCACGTCGCCCACCTCGGCCCGTCGGCCGCCGCCGGCATCGGCACGCTGCTCGGACTCGACCAGGAGACGATCTTCCAGGCGATCGGGCAGGCGCTGCACACGACCACGGCGACGCGCCAGTCGCGCAAGGGCGAGATCTCGACGTGGAAGGCGCACGCCCCCGCGTTCGCGGGCAAGATGGCCATCGAGGCCGTCGATCGCGCGATGCGTGGCGAGACCAGCCCCGTGTCGATCTACGAGGGCGAAGACGGCGTGATCGCGTGGCTCCTGGGCGGTCCCGATGCCACGTACGACGTGCCGTTGCCCGACGCGGGCGAGTCGAAGCGCGCCATCCTCGACTCGTACACCAAGGAGCACTCGGCCGAGTACCAGGCGCAGGCCTGGATCGACCTCGCCCGCAAGCTCCACGACGAGTACCCGATCATCCTCGACGACCCCGACCGCATCGAGTCGATCGTGCTGCACACCTCGCACCACACGCACTACGTGATCGGATCCGGCGCGAACGATCCGCAGAAGTACGATCCCGATGCCTCCCGCGAGACGCTCGACCACTCGATCCCGTACATCTTCACGGTCGCGCTGCAGGACGGGACGTGGCACCACCAGGACTCCTACGCCTCCGAGCGAGCGCACCGCGAGGACACCGTCGCCCTGTGGAAGAAGGTGTCGACCGTCGAGGATCCCGAGTGGACGCGCCGGTACCACTCGCTCGACATGGACGAGAAGGCGTTCGGGGGCCGCGTGGTCATCACGCTGTCGGACGGCAGCGAGATCGTCGACGAGATCGCGGTCGCCAACGCGCACCCGCTCGGCGCTCGCCCGTTCGGACGAGAGCAGTACGTGCAGAAGTTCCGGACGCTCGCGGAGTGGGTGCTCGAGGAGACGGAGATCGAGCGGTTCCTCGACCTCGCGCAGCGCCTGCCCGAGCTCGGTCCCGACGAGCTCGCGGGCCTGACCTTCACCGCCGCCCCCGGTGCGCTGGTCGGCGTCGAGATCCCGTCCGGCCTGTTCTGAGAGCCGGTGGCTCTAGGCTGGGGTGGCGGTCGCGCTGGGGCGAGCCGCAACGAATCGTGAGGAGCACGATGAGCGATCAGCAGGGGGCAGCCCCGGTCATCTACAAGGGACTGGCCGGCGTGCCGGTCGACTACACCGCCATCTCCAAGGTCAACCCCGAGACGAACTCGCTGCTGTACCGCGGCTACCCGGTGCAGGAGCTCGCGGCATCCGTCACCTTCGAAGAGGTCGCCTACCTGCTCTGGTACGGCGAGCTGCCCAACGACGACCAACTCGCGCAGTTCGAGGAGCTCGAGCGCTCCCACCGTGGCCTCGACCACGAGGTGAAGCGCATCATCGACGAGCTGCCGCTGACGGCGCATCCGATGGACGTCGTGCGCACCGCCGTGAGCGTCATCGGTGCGAGCGACCCCAACACGCCCGACGACTCCCCCGAGGCGAACCTCGACAAGGCGATCCGGTTGTTCGCGAAGCTCCCGTCGATCGTCTCGTACGACCAGCGGCGTCGGCACGAGCTCGAGTTCGTCGAGCCGCGGCTCGACCTCGGCTACTCCGCGAACTTCCTCTGGCAGACGTTCGACGAGGCGCCCGAGCTCGCCGTCGTCAACGCCTTCGACGTGTCGATGATCCTCTACGCCGAGCACTCCTTCAACGCGTCGACCTTCACCGCGCGCGTGATCGCGAGCACACTGTCCGACCTGTACTCGGCGGTGACGGGCGCGATCGGCGCGCTGAAGGGTCCGTTGCACGGCGGAGCGAACGAAGCGGTCATGCACGCCTTCGAGGAGATCGGCACCGGCGAGGGAGGTGGTGAGCGTGCGGTCGCGTGGCTCGACGCGGCGCTCGCCGAGAAGCGCAAGATCATGGGATTCGGTCACCGCGTGTACAAGAACGGCGACTCGCGCGTTCCGACGATGCGCGACGCGCTCGAGCGCATGGTCGAGCACTACGACCGTCCCGACCTGCTCGAGCTCTATACGGCCCTCGAGTCGGCGATGGCCGATCGCAAGGGCATCAAGCCGAACCTCGACTACCCGGCGGGACCCACGTACCACCTGATGGGGTTCGACACGCTGACGTTCACGCCGCTGTTCGTCGCGAGCCGGGTCACGGGGTGGACGGCGCACGTCATGGAGCAGCTCGCGGCCAACACGCTGATCCGTCCCCTCTCCGTGTACGACGGACCCGACGAGCGCCACGTGCCCGTGAGAGCCTGACGCGATGGCCGGCGTGATCCTCGAGATGACGATGACACTCGACGGCTTCACTGCCGCGCCCGGCGTCAGCCTCGAGCACCCGCTCGGCATCGGCGGCGAACGCGTCCAGGAGTGGCTGTTCGGACCGGCGGACGAGTCGGCGGCCGACCTCTTCAATCCCGGCTACGGCACGGAGGGCGCAGCGAATGCCGCTGCCGACGAGATCGACCGCAGTGCCGCCGCGCGCATGTTCGAGACGACAGGCGCCTTCGTGTTGGGTCGCCGCACATTCGACGTCAGCGAGCTTCCCTGGGGTGGAGCCGACGCGTTCTCCGGACGTCCGTGCTTCGTGGTCACGAGCCGTGCGCGCGAGCCGCTCACGCGGGGCGGATCGCGCTTCGAGTTCGTCACCGGTGGCGTCGTCGAGGCCGTGGCGCGGGCCCGCGAGGCCGCGCACGCGGCATCCGTCTGCATTCTGGGCGGTGCGGATGTCGCGCGCCAGGCGCTCTCGGCCGAACTCGTCGATGAGGTGCGGCTGCACCTCGTGCCCGTGCTGCTCGGCGCGGGCAGCCGCCTGTTCCCCGAGTCGCACGAGCGCCGCATCGAACTCGAGCCGCTCTCGGTCGAGCAGGGCGCCCGGGCCACCCACCTGCGCTATCGGGTGCTGAAGGGTCGCTGACGCCCCTTCTGGGGTGATGCCGTGCCGCCGGCGCGGGGGTACGTTGACGCCAGCCGGCCGGGCGCCGACCCGACGTTCGACCGAAGGGCGCCGTGTGCGACGCCCACTCCAGAATGGAGACGGTCATGTCGAAGTCGGCGTCAATGACTCGGCCGCGGGTTCGGCGCAAGGAACCTCGGCGGAAGGTATTCGCCGCCGCTGCCATCGGCATGCTGCTGGCTGCCACTGTGGCCGCACCGGCCGCGGCCGACGCATTCCCGACGCTCTCGGTGCACGTCGCGGTGGGCGACGGCGCCCTGTTCTCCGACGTCGGTCGACAGGTTGTCGTGGAGGCCTACGACGCCGGCGGCGACGGCACTGCACCCGTGGTGGAGTTCGATCTCGGGGAAGTCACGACCGGTCATGCCGCCCTCGATGGTGGCAGCGACATCGACCTGCCGCCCGGCGACTACCGCCTGCGCGCGGTGGTCGACGGCGACGATGTCGGGTGGTACGACGGCTCGGTCGGCGAACCCATCTGGCAGGACTGGCAGCACGTCGGGTTCTCGGCTCCGATCGGCTTCGCGGAGGCCGCCACCGTGAGTGTCGATGCGAACGGCGATACGTCGATCTCGAGTGTCGTGATCCCCGTGCATCCGGAGCCGAACTCGATCCTCGGTGGCGTGTTCTCGGATTCCGAAGACGCGTACGAGGGTCTCGGACCGGCCCTCGACGTCGGGGCGACCGTTGAGGTCTATCAGGTAGGCGGCACGACGCCGGTCGTGACGGCGACGACCGGCGTCTTCGGCGTGTACTGGTTCGCCGGGCTTCCGGCGGGCGACTACGAGGTGCGATTCGCGGGTACGAGGACGGTCACGCCAGAGGTCGGCGATCCGTTCGAGGAGCAGGTCGTGCAGTGGTGGCCGATGCAGCCCAGCCGGGCCACGGCCGAACCCGTGTCGTTCCCCGCCTCGGGCGGTCATTGGGTCGGCGTGACGGGCAACCTGAACGCCGGTCCGGCCACGGAAACGTCGCCGGGGGAACGCGGCGAGATCAGTGGTACCGCCGCAGTCGACTCGACCGTCACGCTGGAGCCGCGGCTCGAGAACGTCGACGCTTCGATGAGTCAAGCGCTCATGGACCGGGTGCTCGAGTACGACGTGCACTTCGCCGACATTCGCTGGTTCGCCGACGGCGTGGAGATCCCGGGTGCGACCGGGCGCACGCTCAAGCTCGGGCCTGCGCTCGAGGGCGCCATGCTCCACGCGGAGTTCACGGACTACGTGCTCTTCGGCGCGCTCCGCGAGCACGGCAGCACGTCACCTGTCGGACCTGTCGCGCCATCCCCGCTCCTCCCGCTGAACCCGGCACCGATCCCGACCGTCACCGGTAACGCCATCGTGGGGCAGAAGCTCACCGCGACCGTCGGCACGTGGGGTCCCGGTGCCACGACACGCGTCCTGCAGTGGGAACGCGACGGTGACCCCATTCCCGCGGCGACGGCGGCCGGCTACACGCTCGCGGCCGACGATCTCGGGGCCGTCATCACGGTGACCGTCACCGCGTCGAAGCCGGGATACGCCACCACTGAACGTACGAGTGCTCCGGTCGGCCCGATCGCTGCGGGCACGCTCACGCAGACTCCGATCCCTTCGGTGAAGCCTGCCGCGCCCAGGGTCGGCCAGGTACTGACGGTCGGGAACGTCGCGTGGAGGCCACTGCCGGTCGACCTCGCCTACGAGTGGCTTCGCGATGGAGAGCTCATCGACGGCGCGACCACGCCGACGCATACGGTCACCGCCGCTGACGTCGGTGCGACCATCGCGGTGCGCGTCACCGGGTCCAAGCCGGGATACTCCTCGGTCACGCGGCAGAGCCTCCCGACGTCGCCGGTCGTTCCCGGCAAGATCGTCGGAACCGCGCCGGTCATCCTCGGCACGCCGCAGGTCGGGCAGACGTTGAGCTCCGAAATCGGGACATGGACACCGGCGGGTATCGACATCGGCTACGAGTGGCTGCGCGGCACGACGCCCATCCCGGGTGCGAACGAGGCGACCTACACCCTCACCGCCGCGGACGCGGGCGCGTACATCAAGGTGCGTGTCACGGGTTCCGAAGCGGGCTACACGACGCTCGTGAAGACGAGCGCGCGGGTCGGCAAGGTGCTGCCGTAGGAGGTTTCCCCGCATCCGCACAATGCGGGCCTGCGGCATCCGGTCACCGCCTGTGGCGACCCCCCAAACGATCACGATCCCCGGCGGATCGGTCGTACGCTCGTGGACTATGCACATGATCTTCCGCACGCTGCTGCACGTGCTGTTCCTCGCGCGCCGCAAGCCCGACCTCGCGCATGACGAGGTCGCCCGCACGAACTTCATCACGCTGCCGACCGACCTCGACATCAACCGGCACATGAACAACGGGGTGTACTTCTCGATCATGGATGTCGCGCGGTTCGACATGCTCGTGCGCAACGGCGTCTGGCAGATGATGCGCGACAACGGCTGGTACCCGGTCGTCGCGAGCGAGACGATCACCTTCCGCAAGTCGCTCTCGCTGTGGCAGCGCTTCACCATCGAGTCGCGGCTCGTCGGCCACGACGAGAAGGCCGTCTACATGGAGCAGCGGTTCGTGCGGCCCGGCCCCGGTGGGACGCCGGAGGTGTACGCGACGGGGTTCATCCGCGCGCGGTTCCTGCGGAAGTCGGGCGGCACGGTGCCGATGGCCGAGATCATCGAGGCGCTCGGCGTGACCGCGGAGCACGGCATTCCCGAGTGGCTCGAGCGGTGGGGTGCGGATGTCGCGCTCCCGCCGACGCGGGCCGAGGCGCCGTCGGTCTGGCACTGATGTCGCCTACGTCCGGGCCTTCGCCGGCACCACCACCTCCTTGATGATGAGCAGGATGCCGGCGGCGACCGGAATGGCGACGAGCGCGCCGGGCAGGCCCGCGAGCGTACCGCCTGCGAGTGCGGCGATCAGCACGATCGATCCGGGCACCTGAACGGCCTTGCTCATGACCTTCGGCGTGAGGATGTAGGCCTCGACCTGCATGTACACGAGCATCGCGACCAGCACGATCACTGCTGACAACGGCGACACGAAGAGCGCGATCAACGTCATGACGATCGTGGTGAGCACGGTTCCGATCAGTGGGATGAGCGTGATGAAGAACGCCGCGACGGCGATGACGAGCGCGTACGGCACGCCCACGAGGTACAGCAGCAGGAGGCTGTACAGCGCGTTGAAGAAGGCCAGGATGACCATGCCGCTGAGGTATCGGCCCACGTTCTGCATGATGCGGTCGGCGAGGTCGACGACGCGCTCGCGATGCGAGGCCGCGACCAGCGTGTAGATCGCGGCCTTCGACCGGTCGAGGGTCGCCATGAAGTAGATCGTGAGGATGAAGACGAAGAACGCCGTGGAGATTCCGCCGACGATGGCGAATCCGATGTTGAGTGCCCCGCCGCCGATGGTCGCCCAGAAGCTGGGGTCGCTGATCGTGTCGGTGACCCAGGCGTAGATCGTGCCGATGATGCCGCCGGTGCCCGCTTGCGCGTCCTTGTACCACTGCTGCTGCTGGAGGCCGGCGTAGAGGTCGGGAAGGGCGTCGATGAAGGTGATGGCCTGGTTGATCACCAGCGGCAGGACGAGCCACATGAGGCCCGCGATCACCAGGATGAACAGCACGATGACCGTGACGATGGCGATTCCGCGCTTCATGCCGTGACGCTGGAACCAGCGCACGAGGGGATCGAGGCCGAGCGTGATGAAGACCGCGGCGAACACCGAGAACACGACGCCCGAGATGCTGAGCAGCATCGAGACGATGCCGATCGCGACGATGGCCCCGAGCGTCGCGATGAACGCCCACCGGAACGGGTGGTCGGCCATCATGCCGCGGAGCCCGCGCGTGCGTCGCTGCGTGGGGGGCGACCCCGCGTCGCGCGCGCGTCGCTCGATGGCCTTCACGACCGGCTCACGTACGGACGCCGTCGGGGACCGGGAGCTCCTTGTAGTAGGGCGAGAGCGCGGGGTAGTACTCGTCCCACGCGGGCATCGGGCGCCCCGCGCGGGCGGCGGTGAGCCGGTCGAGGTAGAAGTCCCAGCCGGGACCCATCGATGCGGCATCCGCCGGGTTGGGAAGTCGCTGCCCGAGCGTGAGGGTGGTCATTCCGCCCTTCTCGACGAGGTGGCAGAAGACGCGGATGCCGTCGGGCGCGGGGCCGGAGTCGGCGAGGAAGCGGTGCGGCGGATCGCACTCGAGGATGGTGACGTTCTGCCAGTCGGCGTCGTCTTCGTAGGTCATCTTGAACCGCACGCCGCCGGTCGCCGGTCGCCCCGTGTAGGTGCCGATCCACGCCTGCATGGCGTTGGGGTTCGTGAGGCTGTACCACACGTCCTCGATCGGCGCATGGAACAGGCGATCGAACTGCAGGTACAGTCCGTCGGGCTTCAACGTGTAGTGGCCGGTCGCTTTCGCGGTCATCGCGCCTCCCTGCTCGCCGTGCTCTCAGGCTAGTGCGGACCCTGTGCGTTGGCCAGCACGACCCACGTCACTAGAGTGGCGGCATGGGTTCGAAGGGGAGCGCGCCGCGCAAGCGCCGGCAGCAGGGCCGGGCTCACCAGCAGGGGCGCCCGCAGGGTCAGGCACATCAGCAGGGCCAGGCGCGCCAGCAGGGCCAGGGTCACCCGCACGAAGAGACACTCGACGTCAGTCGGGGACGATCGGGTCTCTGGGGCGCCCTCGCCGGCCTCATCGTGGCTGCGCTGATCGCGGTGCCGCTGTCGGCGGCGTTCGCGTTCGCGACGCATCCGAACTCGCAGCAGCTGTTCGCCGGGCGCCTCGAGCAGGCCTCCACCGGCGGCTACGTCGCGTTCTGGTGGATCGTCACGCTGCTCCTCCTGGGACTGCCGTTCCTCGTGGGATTCGGCGTGGCGAAGCTGTCGGTGCGCTCCATCACGATCGTCGGTGCGGTCGTCGTGATCTTCCTCATCGCGATCCTCGTGCTCGGGCAGATGTTCGTGTTCTGAATCACG
>DASUVU010000243.1:0-2375 GCA_036378815.1 Agromyces sp.
CTCGCCGACTACCTCGGCATCAACGTGCAGGCGATCTACGACCTGCGTTGCGACCGGCGCGGGCCCGCCGGCATCCGCGTCGGACGGGAGCTTCGGTAC
Source organism: Agromyces sp. (assembly GCA_036378815.1). GTDB lineage: Bacteria > Actinomycetota > Actinomycetes > Actinomycetales > Microbacteriaceae > Agromyces. Next base: position 100 of record DASUVU010000243.1, read on the forward strand.
CGCGCCACCGATGTTCGGCACTGGCTCGAGGCGCTGCAGGAAATCCGGCCCGAAGCCGGGCCTCTTTCTCCAGCTGCTCGAGGGGGTGAGCAGTAGTGGCCGGCCGCCCGCGCCTCGACATCGGCACCTACGGGGCGATCACGATCACACGCGTTGCGGCGGGCGGGTACCGCGCTCAGACACGGTTCCGCGACGACGACGGGCGGGTGCGAAAGGTACTGGCCAGCGGCACGAGCGCGAACGACGCGACCGCGGAACTCAAGCGCCGGCTGCGCGACCGTGAGAGTGTCGGCTCGACCGGCGCGGGGTTGACCGCGGATTCTCCGTTCGGCGAGTTGGCGCGCCGCTGGCTGGAGAGCGTGAAGGCCGATCCCGACCTGTCGATCGGTACGAAGAACACCTACGAGCGCGAATTGCGGACGCTGGTCATGCCGACGTGGCGGGAGTTCACGGTGCGCGAGGTGACCGCGAGCCGCGTGGACCGGTTCCTCGCCGCGCAGCGGACGAAGTCGTACTCGCGGGCGAAGCACTCCAAGACCCTCCTGAACCTCATGATGGCCTTCGCTGTCCGGCACGGCGCCGCAGAGCGGAACCCGGTCGATGCGGCGACGAAGCTGAAGAAGCCATCGCAGCCGCCGAAGGGCCTCACGTTCGAGGAGATCGAGCGGATCAGGGTCGCGGGCCGACAGTGGCGCTCGGAGCCTGGGCCAGGGCCGAAGCCGGACGGTCAGGTGCGCGACCTCATCGAGGTGATGCTCGGCAGCGCGACCCGGATCGGCGAGGTGCTCGCCCTGCGCCGCTGCGATGTCGACATGACGGCGAACCCGCCTACCGTGACGGTGAGCGGCACGATCGTCACGCACAAGGGTCAGGGTGTCTACCGTCAGGAGTCGCCGAAGACCGCCGAGTCGAACCGGCCGATCGCCATCCCGGCGTTCGCCGCGGAAGTCATCCGCCGACGGCTCGCGCTGACCGCGGGCGAGAGTGACGATCACCTGCTGTTCTTCACGCGGCGCGGGACCCCGTTCTACCCGCACAACGTGCGCCGCACCTTCCGTGAGATTCTCGCGCTTGCGGGCCTCGAGGGGCGGGCCATCCGCCCGCATTCGTTCCGCTAGACCGGCGCGACGCTGATCAGCACCGCGCTCGGCGAGCAGGCCGCAGCCGAGGCGCTCGGGCATACGAGCGCAGCGACGACGAGGGCGCACTACATCGAGCGGACCAAGGAGGCGAATCCGGTGACCGCGCAGGTGCTGGAGAGGCTGGCGCCCCGCTCAGGCGCTAGATCCCTCGACGAGCCCTGATCCGTCGACCGTCGCACCCGTGCCGGTGCGAAAGGGAACGGTGCCGCCGAATCAGCGGCACCGTGTGATCAGGGGTTCTGGCTGTCGACTCGCGTCCGCCGAGTGATCGTCATGTTTCGCCCCGGGCATCCTGACGTCACTAGGCGACTGCGCGGTGAGTTCTTTCCACGGACGCGCGTCGATCTCATGCCAATTAGGTGCACGCGCGCTCCCAGGAGCAGGCTGCTGCACAGATGCAGCAGCCATCGTGGCGCGGCCCACCTGCGTCCGGGTCGTCGGCACGGGGCGGGATGTCGTATCCCGCAGCTGAGGCTGCGTCCCTCATCCGGGGTCGCCTGCAACTGACCGAACTGGCCGATTTCGGGCAGCGGTGGTCCATGTTTCGGCCTGCGTCGGCCTGCGTCGGTCGGTGTCTCCGGCGCCGACGCGGTTGCCGCGCTCGGTGAGGGCGGCGAGCGCGAGGTGCCGGTCCGCAGTCCAGCAGATGAGCCTTCCGCGTTGGTCCTTCGTGCGGCCGAGGATGCCGGCGTCGGCGAGTTCGACCAGGGCGTTGTGGGCCGCGGTCTTCGAGACGCCGTGCTTTCGGGCGGCCGACTCGACGGTGAGGACGGGGTCGGTCGCGAGCTCGTCGAGGATCCGACCGATGACGGCGCCGCGACGCGGGGCTGCTGGGGTGTGCCCCTGGGCTTGACGGTAGGCGATGAGCTCATCGCGGGCGCGTTCATCGAGTGCTGCGAGGTCGGTCGACAGTCGCACGGCGTTGCCTGCGGCACGCTCGGTGGCGTGGGCGAAGGCGGTGACCCACTCGTCGAGTTGGGGCGGGTCGGCACGGAACGCGGTGAGACCGGCGATGTAGGCGTTGGTGTCGCCGGCGAAGACCGTGCTGATGGGGATGAGGATGTTGCGCAGCGCGTCGGCCCGGTGCAGCACGGTGTGGATGAGGGCGCGCCCGGTGCGGCCGTTGCCGTCGAT
>DASUVU010000244.1:0-4495 GCA_036378815.1 Agromyces sp.
GACACGATCACCGAGACGACGCATGGCGTGAAGCTGAGCGAACCCGCCGCCGACAAGGTTCGCAGCCTTCTCGAGCAGGAGGGTCGCGACGACCTTCGCCTGCGTGTGGCAGTACAGCCGGGCGGATGCTCCGGGCTGATCTACCAGCTCTACTTCGACGAGCGGCTCCTCGACGGCGACTCTGTGGTCGACTTCTCGGGCGTCGAGGTCGTCGTCGACAAGATGAGCGTGCCGTACCTCGACGGCGCGGCGATCGACTTCGAGGACACGATCCAGAAGCAGGGTTTCACGATCGACAACCCGAACGCGGGGGGCAGCTGCGCCTGCGGGGACTCCTTCCACTGAGCTGATATCACACCACTCCGAAGGGAGGCTGCGAATGCAGCCTCCCTTCGTCGTTCTCGTCTGACCTGGCGCACTTCCGGCGCATTCGCGGCCGCGACACCACCCGCCGGTGCACACTCGGGCCGCGGAGTCGGAGTAGGCTAATGATCGATCATGCGCTTCGCTGTGAAGCGCCTTCGAGTCTCCCGAAAGGTCACCGGTGCGCCACAATCGCCGTCTCCGATGGGCTGCTATCCCGATCGCAGCGTCGCTCAGCCTCGTCCTCGCCGGATGCACGCAGGCCCAGCTGAACGGATTCCTTCCCGGATTCGTCGAGGGCGAGAGCCCGGTGACCAATCACACCGAGCGCGTGTCGGGCCTGTGGGTCACGTCGTGGCTCGTGCTGCTGGTCGTGGGTGTCCTCACATGGGGGCTCACCATCTGGGCGGTCGTGGCATACCGTCGGCGCAAGGGCCAGACCGGGCTGCCGGTCCAGCTGCGGTACAACATGCCGATCGAGGTCTTCTACACGATCGTCCCGTTCATCCTCGTGCTGGGCTTCTTCGCCTTCACGGCGCGCGATCAGGCCGCGATCGAGCAGCGGTTCGCGGCCGACGAGGTCGATGTCGAGATCGAGGCCATCGGCAAGCAGTGGGCGTGGGACTTCAACTACGTCAAGGAAGACGTGTACTCGCCGGGCATCCAGGGCCAGCTCTCCGACGAGGGGCCCTCGGGTTCGCTCGTGGAGTCCGAGATCCCGACGCTGTTCCTGCCGGTCGGCGCGAACGTCGAGATCAAGCTCGAGTCGCGCGATGTCATCCACTCGTTCTGGGTCGTCGACTTCCTCTACAAGAAGGACATGATCCCCGGCAAGTCGAACTACATGTCGTTCATCCCCGAGCGCGAGGGCACCTATGCCGGCAAGTGCGCGGAGCTCTGCGGCGAGTACCACTCGCTCATGCTCTTCAACGTCGAGGTCGTCTCCCAGGGCGAGTACGACGACTACATCGAGTCGCTCCGCGATCTCGGCCAGGAGGGTCAGCTCTCCATCGAGTACGACCGCCGTCAGAACCTGCCCGGAGCGGGCACTCCCGAACTGCAAGAGGAGACTGAAGCCGAATGAGCACCACGACCGCACCGGCTCGGCCCCAGTCGAGCAGCCAGACCTTCGGCACTCCGACGGTCGAGCACAAGGGCAACCTCCTCGTGCGGTGGATCACGTCCACCGACCACAAGGTCATCGGGTACCTCTACCTGACCACCTCGTTCATCTACTTCTGCGTCGGTGGCGTGATGGCGCTGATCATCCGCGCGCAGCTGTTCGAGCCCGGTCTCGAGATCGTGCAGACGCGCGAGCAGTACAACCAGCTGTTCACGATGCACGGCACGATCATGCTCCTCATGTTCGCGACGCCGCTGTTCTTCGGATTCGCGAATGCGTTGATGCCACTGCAGATCGGTGCGCCCGATGTCGCGTTCCCTCGGTTGAACGCACTCTCGTACTGGTTCTTCAACTTCGGATCGCTGATCGCCGTCGCCGGATTCTTCACGCCGCAGGGAGCCGCGTCGTTCGGCTGGTTCGCCTACCAGCCACTGGCCAACACGACGTTCTCCCCAGGCGTCGGCGGCAACCTCTGGATGCTGGGCCTCGGGCTCTCGGGCTTCGGCACGATCCTCGGTGCGGTGAACTTCATCACGACGATCATCACGATGCGCGCACCTGGCATGACGATGTTCCGCATGCCGATCTTCACGTGGAACACGCTCGTCACGTCGATCCTCGTCCTGATGGCGTTCCCGGTGCTCGCTGCGGCCCTGCTCGCAGCGGCGGCCGACCGCGTGTTCAACGCGCACATCTACGATCCCGCGAATGGCGGCGTCATCCTCTGGCAGCACCTCTTCTGGTTCTTCGGCCATCCAGAGGTGTACATCATCGCGCTCCCGTTCTTCGGCATCGTCTCCGAGATCTTCCCGGTGTTCAGCCGAAAGCCGATCTTCGGGTACAAGACCCTCATCTACGCGACCATCGCCATCGCGGCGCTCTCGGTCACCGTGTGGGCGCACCACATGTACGTCACCGGCTCCGTGCTGTTGCCGTTCTTCGCGCTCATGACGATGCTCATCGCGGTGTCGACGGGTGTGAAGATCTTCAACTGGATCGGCACGATGTGGCGAGGATCGATCACGTTCGAGACCCCGATCGTCTGGGCGATCGGCTTCCTGATCACGTTCACCTTCGGTGGCCTCACGGGCGTCATCCTGGCTTCGCCGCCGCTCGACTTCCACGTGTCCGACACGTACTTCGTCGTCGCGCACTTCCACTACGTGGTGTTCGGCACCGTCGTGTTCGCGATGTTCTCGGGCTTCTACTTCTGGTGGCCCAAGTGGACCGGCAAGATGCTCAACGAGTCGCTCGGCAAGTGGCACTTCTGGCTCTTGTTCATCGGCTTCCACACGACGTTCCTCATCCAGCACTGGCTCGGTGTGGTGGCCATGCCACGTCGCTACTACTCGTACCTGCCTGAAGACAACGTCACGTGGATGAACCAGCTGTCCACAGTGGGCGCCGCGATCCTCGCCGTCTCCATGGTGCCGTTCTTCCTGAACGTGTACATCACGGCACGGCGCGCTCCCAAGGTGACCGTGAACGACCCGTGGGGATACGGACGCTCGCTGGAGTGGGCGACGAGCTGTCCGCCACCGCGACACAACTTCACGTCGATCCCGCGCATCCGTTCGGAGGCACCGGCGTTCGACCTCAACCACCCCGAAGCGGGCATCCCGGTGGGCATCGGTCCGGCCAAGGATGCGCCCGACGCACCGGTGTACGACGCGGCCACGGAGGAAGTCAAGTAGATGCGCGCGAATGTCATTCTGTTCTGGGTCATCGCCATCTTCTTCGCCCTCATGGCGGTGGTGTACGCGTTCTGGTCCTGGTCCGATCCCATGGGCACGAACATCGCCAACCACAAGCCGGCGATCGAGTGGGCGGGCACCGTCATCCTCTCGCTCACGGCCGTCTTGGGTGCGTTCATCGCGTTCTACCTCGGTCGTGTGCATCGTGCGCAGGGCGCGGAGCTTCCTGAAGACCGCCTCGACGCCAACATCGACGACGGCGACCCCGAGCTCGGGTTCTTCAGCCCGTGGAGCTGGTGGCCGGTCGTTCTCGCCTCATCTGCGGCCCTGATGTTCCTTGGTCTCGCGGTCGGCTTCTGGATCTCGTTCATCGCCGTCGTGGTCTTCCTCGTGGCCATCGTGGGATGGGTGTACGAGTACTACCGAGGACACTTCGCGCGCTGAGCGCGAACGCACTCGCAGAACCCCGGCCCGCGTGCCGGGGTTCTTGCGTTCAGGAACGTGTCGCTTCGGCGACCGTCCACGCCGGACCCCGCCGCAACGTCGCCACCGACAAACCGGCCTCACGGGCCGCGCGATAGAGATCGGCGGGCGTGTGAACATATCCCCGGTAGGCGCGACCGCGGATTCGCATCCACGCATTGCTGGCCCATACGGCGGTCCGGGTGAGCCAGTTCCGCGGCGGATGGCTGAACACCACCGCCCGGCGGGCGTGCGAGGCGGCGGCCGCGACGAGCAGGACGCCATCGGGATAGCAGCAGACGACGCGGTGGAGCACGACGTAATCGGCTGCATCGATGCGGTCGCCCGCTGTCGCCAGGTCGACACCCACGATTCGAGTCGCGCGACCGGTCATGCCCGCCTCCGCGAGGAGTTGCCGTGCGGCCGGCTCATATTCGCGTGACAGCTCGAGATTCGTGGTGGCGTGCGCGCCCCTGCGCAGCAGTTCGAGTTGGATCTCGCCGATCCCACCGCCGACCTCGAGCACGGTGGCACCCGTGATGCCCGTCGCGGCGAGACGATCGACGATGCGACGCTCGACCGCGCTCAGCCCGTGGCGGCGGTACCTGCGTGCGAGAGCGTCGGCGAAGCGCCGATCGAAGACCTCCTCATATCGAGCGGACCCCGGACCGCAGCAGTCGGGCATGGGCTCAGTATGCCCTTCGTCAGGTCAACGCGCACCGTCGGAATGCACGAATGCCATGACGTCGACGGCGACCGTGACCTCGCGCGCCAGAGGCGAGTCGTGGTCAGTGTGAGACGTCGCATGGCGGGCGGTGGGCCCCATTCCGATGAGCTGCGCTCGAGTCGTGTC
>DASUVU010000245.1:0-2934 GCA_036378815.1 Agromyces sp.
CCCGATCACGTAGTGCGTGTGGTGGCTCGTGTGCAGCACGATCGATTCGATGTTCGCCGGATCCGCGGCATCCGGTCGCTCGTTGTGCAGCTTGCGGGCCAGGTCGATCCAGGCCTGCGCCTGGTACTCGGCCGAGTGCTCCTTGGTGTAGGAGTCGAGGATGCCGCGCTTGGGCTCCCCCGGCGCGGGAAGCGGCACACCGTATGAGGCATCGGGGCCATCGAGCAGCCACGCGATGAAGCCGTCTTCGCCCTCGTAGATCGGGGACGGGCTCGTCTCGCCGCGCATCGCACGGTCGACGGCCTCGACCGCCATCTTGCCGGCGAAGGCGGGGGCATGCGCCTTCCAGGTCGAGATCTCGCCCTTGCGGCTCTGTCGCGTGGCAGTGGTCGTGTGCAGTGCCTGTCCGACGGCCTGGTAGATCGTCTCGACATCGAGGTCGAGCAGGGTGCCGATGCCGGCGGCGGCGCTCGGTCCGAGGTGCGCGACGTGGTCGATCTTGTGCTTGTGCAGGCAGATCGCCTTCACGAGGTCGATCTGGATCTCGTAGCCGGTCGCGATGCCGCGCACGAGCGCCCGGCCGTCGGCACCGACGTGCTGCGCCACGGCCAGGATCGGCGGGATGTTGTCGCCCGGGTGGGAGTAGTCGGCCGCGAGGAAGGTGTCGTGGTAGTCGAGCTCGCGCACCGCGACGCCGTTCGCCCAGGCCGCCCACTCTGGGCTGCTGCGGCGGTCGAGCGGCGTGCCGAAGATGGTCGCCCCGGCGCCGCCGACCGAGACGGCGTGGTCGAGGGCCTGCTGACGCGCCGCGCTCACGGGCGCTCGGGTGAGGGATGCCGCAGCCACCGCCGCGTTGTCGATGACGCGGTTGATGATCATGTCGACGACCTCGGGCTCGACGTCGACCGGGTCGGCCGCGACCTCGGCGATACGCCAGGCAAGCTGGCCGGGGCGCTGGAGGTCTTCCTCGCTGCGGTGGACGCGGAGGTCGTGGATGACGGTCATGCTGCTCCCTGTTCGGTGTGCGGGTCGTGTTCGGTGTCGGTGTCGGTGTCGGTCTCGGTGCCGTGGGCGCCGTCGAGCGACGCGAGGATGCTCTCCAGCGCGTTGTGCAGGTGGACATGCGTGGCGTGGGCGGCGAGTTCGGCGTCGCGCGCGGCGATGGCCGACGCGATGACGCGGTGTTCGGCGACGGATGCCGCGAGCCGATCGGGATTGTCGCGCGCGAGCCTGCGCACCCGCACGAGGTGGGTGCGGATGGTGCGGAGCGCCGCGGTGAGGTAGTCGTTGTCGACGGATGCATCGAGCTGCGCGTCGAACCGGGCGATGAGGGCGTAGTACGCGTCGAGTCCCTCGGCGCCCGTGAGGTTGGCATGCGCGAACTCATCGGCCAGGGCGGCGAAGGTCGCGGCATCCGCTCGCGCTGCGGCGAGACGGGCGGCGGTCTCTTCGAGCGCACGACGAACCTCGAACAGCTCGCGGATGTCGCCCGCGTCGATGTCGCTCACGACGGTGACGCGCGGCGACTGCTGCACGACGAGCCCATCGGCGGCGAGACGACCGAGCGCTTCGCGGAGGGGCGTGCGGCTGACGCCGAGGCGCGTCGACTGCTCGACTTCGCCGAGCACCGTGCCTGGCGCCAGTGCGCCCGACTGGATCTCGTCGAGCAGCGTCAGGTACGCACGATCACTGGCCCGCATGCCTGCACCTCCCTCTCGTCGACCATGGCTAGTGTATACACAAACCTACGTCTGACGCCAACGGTTCAGCCCATCGCCCCCGTACGTATACAACATTGATGCCCGAGGTGCTCTAAGGCATGCCGGGATGGTCCCGCATCCGCACACACCCGCCGCGGCGAAGTGACGTTTCTGCGCCAGAGCCCGGTAGACGAACGCCCTTCCGCGCAGAAACGTGCCTCAGGCGCAGGAACCACATGCGTGGAACATGCCGCGCGCCGCTGAGGAGCGGCGCGGAGGGCAGGCGCAGGCATCGTGCCACCACGCGGAATGCAGACGGTGAGCGGACGCCGCGACTACGAGGTCAGCTCGAGCTGCTTCGCCGTCTCGGCGAGCGATGCCGTCGCCGTGGCGGGGTCGACCGAGAGCTTCGTGCCGTAGCTCGGGATCATCTGGCGGAGCTGCGGCTCCCACGCCGCAAGCCGGTCGGGGAAGCACCGCGCGAGCACGTCGAGCATGATCGGCGCGGCGGTGGACGCGCCCGGCGAGGCGCCCAGCAGTCCGGCGATGGTGCCGTCGGCGCCCGTGATGAGCTCGGTGCCGAACTGGAGCACGCCGCCCTTCTCGGGGTCTCGCTTCATGACCTGCACGCGCTGTCCGGCGGTGATGAGCTCCCAGTCCCGGTCTTTCGCAGTGGGCATGAACTCGCGGAGCGCCTTCATCTTCTTGGCTCGCGATGCGAGGACCTCGGAGACGAGGTACTTGACGAGGTCGAAGTTCTTGAGCCCGACCTGGATCATCGGCCCGATGTTGTGGAACCGAATCGAGCCGGGCAGGTCGAACCACGTGCTCATCTTCAGGAACTTCGGCGTGAACCCGGCGTACGGGCCGAACAACAGCGCTGTCTCGCCGTTCACGACGCGGGTGTCGAGGTGCGGGACCGACATCGGAGGCGCGCCCACGGCGGCCTTGCCGTACACCTTCGCCTGGTGCTGGGCGACGATCTTCGGGTTCGTCGTGCGCAGGAACTGGCCTGAGATCGGAAACCCGCCGAATCCCCTGATCTCAGGGATGCCCGAGTGCTGCAGCAGTGCGAGGGCGCCACCCCCGGCGCCCACGAACACGAACCTGGCGTTCACGATCTTCGGCGTCTGGCCGACCGTGTGGCGGACGCGGAGTCGCCACGTGCCGTCCTTCTTGCGTCGACGCAGCCAGGTGACCTGGTGGTTCGTCAGCACCTTCGCGCCGCGGCGCT
>DASUVU010000246.1:0-5411 GCA_036378815.1 Agromyces sp.
CCTGCACCGTCATGCGCGCCGAGCGCGACCGCGGCCCCGTCGTCGGCCAGCGAGGCCAGTCCGACGCCGTCGACGTAGAAGTCGGTCGAGTTCTCTCTCGAGGACTGATTCTCAGCGGAATCCCGCCGCGGCAGTAGAATCCCCGCACCCGAGGACTCCGCCGAACGAGCGGGATTCCGCTGACGTGAGTCGTCAGGCGGTGGCGCGGGACTCGGCCAGCCGCGCGGCATGGGAGACGAGCGCGTCGACCACCGTGCGCACGGCCAGGCGCTCTGCGACGTCGGGTCGCATCAGCGCGACGATCAGGCGCGAGGACTCCACGCCACGGATGGGCTTCAGCACGATGCTCGACGGCATCCGGCTCGAGGTGTAGCGCGGAACGAACGCGATACCGAACCCCGCTTCGATGAACGCCTCCATGATGCGCATGTCGCTGAACCGCTGGCTCACCGTCGCGCGTCGTCCGGCCTGCTGTTCGATCGCGTGGAGGATCCGCTCGAACGGGTATCCGGGCGGCACGCCGAGCCAGGTCTCGTCGACCAGGTCGGCAGGGGTCAGGTAGGCCCGGCCGGCGAGTCGGTGGTCGGCCGGCAGGCCGATGTCGAGCGGCTCGGTGAGCAGCGGCACGGCCGTGAGCCCGCGACCGCCCCACGGCAGCACGCCGGGCATGGTGTGCGCCAGCACGATGTCGTACTCGGAGGTCAGGTCGGCGAACTCGGCGAGTTCGGGGTCGAGATCGGTGGCCTCGACCTCGAGGTCGGGAACCGACTGCAGGTCGGTGAGCACGCCCGGGAGCAGGGCGGCGCCCATGGTGGGGAACGTCAGCAGCGTGACCAGGCCGCTCGGGTCGTTGCGGAACTCATCCCACAGGGCGGAGGCCCGCTCGAGCGCGACCGCCACGTCGGCGGCACTGCGCGCGAGGGCATGGCCGGCGCTCGTGAGCACGAGGCCTCGCCCGCTCCGTTCGGTGAGCGGCATCCCGGCCTCGCGTTCGAGGACCTTCAGCTGCTGCGATACGGCCGACGGCGTGCGGCCGGTGGCTTCGGCGACGGCGGTCACGCTGCCGCGTTCGGCGAGTTCTCTCAAGAGGTCGAGACGGCGCACATCCATGTAGCAATGCTACATCGTATGTGAAGGACTGTGAGCTTGTCCTGCAAAGTTTCCTGCGCAACAATGGACATGTCGAACACGTGCAACGGCGCACTCGTCGCTCGATGAAACCGCCACCTTTTCGAAAGGAACCACCGTGTTCACCGTCATGCTCATGCTCGCCACCGTTTCCGCCGTCGGCATCATCAGCTCGTTCGTGGTCACCGGCCGCGACGGCTACCGCCGTCAGCCCCGGGAGACGTTCGCGAAGACCGTCTAGGTCGTCGCGACAGCCCGATTCGTCCGGGCGGGCCGTTGCGCGGGGGAGGGACACCCCGCGGAGCGGCCCTTCGTCGTCCCGGTCGCGGGCGCCTCGTACGCCGCCGCGACCGCTCCACGCGCATCCGACCCTGACGTCCGAGCGGCGGCGACGTAGAGTATTCGGGTGACCATGACGCCACTGAACAGCACCGACGCGCGTCGGCGGCTCATCGACCACATCTCGGCCGATGCGGTGTTCCATGGCGACTTCACCCTGACCAGCGGCAAGAAGGCGTCGTACTACGTCGACCTCCGCAAGGTGAGCCTCGATCATCGCGTCGCTCCGCTCATCGGCCAGGTCATGCTCGATCTCATCGCCGACGTCCCCGACGTCGCCGCAGTCGGCGGTATGACGATGGGTGCCGATCCGATCGCGGCCGCGGTCCTGCACCAGGGCGCCGCCCGCGGACTCGCCTACGACGCGTTCGTCGTGCGCAAGGAGCCGAAGGACCATGGTCGGGGCAAGCAGGTCGAAGGTCCCGACGTCGAGGGCAGGCGGGTCATCGTGCTGGAGGACACGTCGACGACCGGCGGTTCACCCCTGAAGGCCATCGAGGCACTCCGCGCCGCGGGCGCCGAGGTCGTGGCCGTCGCCGTGGTCGTCGACCGCGACACCGGTGCTCGCGAGGTCATCGAGCGGGCGGGCGTGCCGTATCTCGCCGCGATCGGCCTGGAAGACCTGGGGCTGTCCTGATGCGGCTCGACGGCGACGAACCCGACGACGGCACCGGTGCCGATGACACCGACTGGCTGCTCGCACAACTTGCGAACGTCGGCATGACGAACTCCGAGGAGCCCCCGGTCGAACCCCGGGTCGAGACGCCGACCGAGTCGGATGCCGCGCCCGAGGTCGCTCCGCAACCACGAGTCGAGCAGCCGCCCGCCCCGCACAGCGAGGAGGTGCTCGACTGGTTCTCGCTCGCGGATGCACCCGGTGGGACCGATGCCGACGAGGCTGCGTGGAGCCCGCCGTTCACGATCGATCGTCCGAGTACGCCGCCGGTGGCAGCCGAGATGCCGCCGAGCCCGCCAGTGCCACCCGCAGCCGAACTGTCCGAACCGGCTGTGCTGCCAGGCGTGACGGCGCCACCCGGCCCGGTGACGCCGACCGCACCGTTCGCGCTCACGTGGAAGGCGGGCGACCTCGATTCCGAAGACGCGATCCGCGAGGCGTTCCGCACCCTCTCCGGCCCGGCGTCACCGCAACCGGCCCAACAGGCGCCTCAGCCTCAGGCTCAGCCGGCCGAGGCTCCCCAGGCCGAGGCTCCCCAGTCCGAGGCTCCGCAGCCCGAGCGACCCCCGACCGATCCCGGGCGTGAGCCCGACGTCTCCGCGTCGCCCGGCTACATCCCGCCACCGGTCGCGCGTCAGTCCTTCACGCCGCCGGTGCATCCGACCGCTCCCACGACGGCACCCGCCGGATGGGGCCAGGCACCCGCGAACCCGGCCGCGGACGCCGACTACGACAGCGAGCTGTGGTCGGCGCTCACCGAGCCCGAGTCGACCTCCGCCCCAAGGCCCCCGCGCATGGCGTCCGGTGCCGAGCCGACACCTCGGGTGCATCCGCAACCGTCCGCGCCGCCGCCGACGACCGCGCCGCAGCCGGTTCCGACCATGCGCATGCCGATTCCGCCCGCGTTCTCGGGTCCGCCCGCGCCGCCGGTCGAGCCCCCTCCCCCGCCGCACGCGGCGATCCCGCCCGTGTTCACCGGGCCGGTGAACCTTCCGCCGTCGAATCCGGCACCGGTGCATCACCCGAGTTCGTTCTTCCCGCTCGACCAGCACGACCGCCAGCGCCCGGCCTTCACGTCGCCCTCCCCGACGGCTGCGCAACGCCAGCCCGCCGAACCCGTCGACGACCTCCTCGCCGCGCTCGCGGCTGGGTCGGGTGCGGCTCGGCGTGACGACGACAGCCCGCCGCCGCGGAGCGACTGGGACGTCCAGGGTCCACGACACGACGAGCCCGACATCTCGGCGCCCGAGAGCTCGGCGCCCGACGTGCCGCTGCGCGATGTCCCCGCCGGTCCGACGACGCCCGTCGTCCCTGTGAGTCCGGTCGCGCCGATGGCGACCGACCCGCCTGACGTGCCCGAGCCGCGACAGCCGGCTGAGGAGCCGCCGTCGCCTATCGCTCGCGAGATCGCCGAGACCGGGTACTTCTGGAACCTCACGCCCGACCCGTCTGCACCCGACCCGATGGCCGAAGAGGACGCGTCGCAGTCGGCCGACGAGCCGGCGTGGTCCGACGACGCCGACGACGCCGACGACCACGTCGCGCCGCCGTTCGCTGAGGCGGAGTACGAGGAGCCTGCACTCCGGGAACCCGTGTATGAACAGCCCGCGCACGACCAGCCCGCGCACGACGAGCCCGCATACGACGAGCGCGCGTTCGCCGAGCCCGCGGCCGAGGAGCCAGTACCCGGCTGGTCGTTCGGCGATGATGCAGCCGTCGATCGATCACCCGAACCCGCCGCGGTTGAGCACGATGACGACGATCCGCTCGCGGCGCTCTTCGGTGCCACGTCGTCGGCGCCCCAGCAGCCGCACGACCCGTGGGCCGGCTCCGGCGACGGATCGGGCGCCGAGGGCGGGCTCGGGGCTGCGTTCGCTGCCGCGCGTGCGGCACCGCGTACGCCGCCACCGCACGCTCGACCGCCTGCGGCCAGGGCTGCAGCCCCCGCCGGCGCTGCAGTCGCGCCGCCTCGCTCTGGAGGGCCGGGGTCGCCCACGCCCCCGGGCGGCTCAGGGGACGGCAACCGCACCACGCGCACGCTGCTCTGGATCGCCGGCTCGCTCGCCGTGCTCGTGCTCCTGGCGGGACTGTTCTGGGTCGGCACGCTCTTGTCGGGCGGCGGGGCCGGCCAGCAGGCCGCGCCCACTGCGTCCGAAGCGCCGACCGAGACCCAGGAGGCCGCGCCGACCGCACCGCAACCGGTCGGCACGCACGCATGGAACACGCTCTTCGGCGGCGAGTGCATCGACCCCTTCGGCTCGGCATGGGACGAGGAGTTCTCCGTCGTCGACTGCGCGAACCCGCACGCCGCCCAGCTCGTCTATCGCGGCACGTTCGCCGGCGACGCGGCGACGCCGTTCCCCGGCGATGCCGAGCTCGCGTCGCAGATGAACCTGCTGTGCACCGCGCCGGGGGTGATCGACCTCGCGACGGTCGCGGGCATCGCCGACCTGCAGGTGCAGGCGAGCTTCCCCGTGACCGAGGAGCAGTGGACCGAGGGCGATCGCACGTACTACTGCTTCGCGTTCCGCTCCGGCGGTGAGCCCATGCTCGGCAGCATCGCGGGCCCCGGACCCGCCGTCTGACGTGGGCAGCCGCGGTCGTGTCGTCGTCGTCGGCTCGCTGAACGTCGACTCGACGAGCTACGTCGAGGAGTTCCCCGCACCGGGCGAGACGATCCTCTCCCACGGCTTCCAGGTCGCCCTCGGCGGAAAGGGCTCGAACCAGGCGGTCGCCGCGCATGTCGCGGGTGCCGCCGTCGAGTTCGTCGCGCGGATCGGGTCGGATGCCGCGGGCGACTTCGCCGTCTCGACGCTCGAGCGCTTCGGGCTCGCGACGTCGGCAATGGTACGGGCGACGGATTCCCCGACGGGCGTCGCCCAGATCACGGTCGCCGACTCCGGTGAGAACACGATCATCGTCACCGGCGGCGCGAACCTCGAGCTGACGGCCGACGCCGTCGATGCCGAGCGCGAGCGGATCGCGGCGGCCGACCTCGTACTCACGCAGGGCGAGCTGCCCGTCGCCACGATCGACCGGACGGCGGCCGTCGCCCGAGGAGCGGGCGTGCGGTTCGTGCTGAACCTGGCCCCTCCCGTCGCGGTCTCCGCCGAGACGCTGGCCGCCGCGGATCCGCTCGTGGTCAACGAACTCGAGGCGCGGGCGGTCGGCATCGGCGCGGATGCCGCGAATCCGACTCTCGAGGAATGGCGCGACCTCGCGGCATCCGCCGTCGGCGTCGTGGCACGCTCGATCGTCGTGACCCTCG
>DASUVU010000247.1:0-7334 GCA_036378815.1 Agromyces sp.
AGGAGGCCGGCGCCCCCGACCTCTGGGACGATACTGAGCGCGCCCAGAAGGTCACCAGTGCACTCAGCCATCGCCAGTCCGAGCTCGCGCGCATCACCGGCATCGGTCAGCGCCTCGACGATCTCGAGGTCCTCGTCGACCTCGCGAACGAGATGGAGGACGAGGACTCAGCGGCCGAGGCCCGCGCCGAGCTCACGGCGCTCACCGACGTGATCAACACCCTCGAGGTGCAGACGCTGATGGACGGCGAGTACGACGAGCGCAGCGCCATCATCACCATCCGCTCCGGTGCGGGCGGCGACGACGCCACCGACTTCGCCGAGATGCTGATGCGCATGTACCTGCGCTGGGCCGAGCGCCACAAGTACCCCGTCAAGGTGCTCGACACCAGCTACGCCGAGGGCGCGGGCATCAAGTCGGCGACCTTCGAGGTTGACGCCCCCTACGCCTTCGGGACCCTGAGCGTGGAGGCGGGCACCCACAGGCTCGTCCGGATGAGCCCGTTCGGTGCGGCGGGAAAGCGCCAGACGAGCTTCGCCGCTGTCGAGGTCATCCCGCTCATGGAGGAGGCCCAGGAGGTCGAGATTCCCGAGAACGACATCCGCGTCGACGTGTTCCGTTCGTCGGGCCCCGGCGGGCAGTCGGTCAACACGACCGACTCCGCGGTGCGCATCACCCACATCCCCACGGGCACGGTGGTGTCGATGCAGAACGAGAAGTCGCAGATCCAGAACCGCGCCGCGGCGCTTCGCGTGCTGCAGGCGCGACTGCTCCTCATGCAGAAAGAGCAGGAGGCCGCGCAGAAGAAGGAGCTCGCGGGCAACATCACCGCGAGCTGGGGCGACCAGATGCGCTCGTACGTGCTCGCGCCGTACCAGATGGTGAAAGACCTGCGCACCGAGCACGAGGTCGGCAACCCGAGCCAGGTGTTCGACGGCGACCTCGACGGGTTCATCGCCGCCGGCATCAAGTGGCGCAAGCAGAAGCACGACTAGAAGCGCCTACGACACCACCGCGTACTTCGCGCGCGACCGAGTTCGGGCGGCGGCGATGAACGCCCGGATGAGCGCGATGCCCTCGGGGTCGAGCCGCTCCTCGGGATGCCACTGCACACCGAGGCAGAACGCGCCGTCCGTCGCCTCGATCGCCTCGATGACACCGTCGGGTGCGTTCGCCGACGCGACGAGGCCCTCGCCGAGCCGGTCGACGCCCTGGTGGTGGTGCGACGAGATGTCGAACTCGAGCTCGTGCGTGATGTCGCTCAGCAGCGATCCCGGCGCGATCGAGACGGGGTGCGAGGTGTGCCTGCCGTACTCCGCGCGGTGCGGGGTGAGGTCGAGCCGGTCGCCCAGGTGCTGCTCGAGCGTGCCGCCGAGGGCGACGTTGATCACCTGCATTCCGCGGCAGGCGCCGAGCACCGGCATCCCGCGCTCGCGCGCGAGTCGGGTGAGGGCGATCTCCAACTCGTCGCGGACACGCAGCGGCGGGTCGTTCGTCGGATGCGCGTCGCTGCCGTACAGCGCGGCGTCGAGGTCGCGCCCACCGGGCAGGAACAGCCCATCGACGAGGTCGAGCAGTCGCGCGAGGTCGTCGAGGTGCACGTCGATGCTCGGGAAGAGCACGGGCGCGCCGCCGGCCTCCTGGATGGCGGCGACGTACGCGTGGGGGATGCCGTCGGTCGGGATGTCGACCCACGCGCCCGAACTCGCCGACTTGCGATCGGCCACGATACCGATGAGGGGAACGGTCATCACGCCTCCTCCCGGTCGTGGTCGCTCCGAGATCCAACTTACGGATGCCGCGGCCCATGCGCACGTGTTTCGTGCGGCGTCGCGCGATCGCACCGAACCCGTCGGCGCGCTCAACCTGAGAGTTGGGCGAGTCGCAGCACCGATCGGCGGCGGGCTGCTTAGGCTCGATCCGAAATGATCCGATTCGACACCGTCACCAAGGCCTATCCAGGTCAGTCTCGACCCGCCCTCCACGACATCGACGTCGAGATCCTGCGTGGCGAGTTCGTGTTCCTGGTCGGCGCGTCGGGATCCGGCAAGTCGAGCTTCCTCCGGCTGATCCTCAAGGAGGAGAAGCCCACCACGGGCAAGATCCACGTGCTCGGGCAGGACCTCGGGCGCATCTCGAGTCGCAAGGTGCCGTACTTCCGTCGCGACCTGGGCGTCGTGTTCCAGGACTTCCGCCTCCTGCCGAACAAGAACGTGTACGAGAACGTCGCGTTCACCCTGCGGGTCATCGGCAAGTCGCGTGGGTTCATCCAGTCGGCGGTGCCCGAGACGCTCAGACTCGTCGGCCTCGACGGCAAGGGCAAGCGGATGCCGCATGAGCTGTCGGGTGGCGAACAGCAACGTGTCGCCATCGCTCGGGCGATCGTGAACAAGCCGCAGATCCTGCTCGCCGACGAGCCCACCGGCAACCTCGATCCCGTCACGAGTGCGGGCATCATGACCCTGCTCGAACGCATCAACGCCGGCGGCACCACCGTCGTCATGGCCACGCACGAGGCCGGCATCGTCGACGAGATGCAGCGTCGCGTGATCGAGCTCTCGGCCGGCGAGGTCGTGCGCGACGAGCGCGCGTCCGGGTACGGCGCGGCGCTCGACGACGCGGGAGTCGATGCGCTCGAGCCCGAGGCCGAGGTCGCCGTCGAGGAGCCCGAGCCCGCGGCGGCCGAGATCCCGTCCGAGGGCGTCGCGGCCGTGCTCGCGGACGCGAAGTCGTCGGCGCCGGCGGGCGCGGCCGCTGCGGCAGCCTCAGCTGCACCGCGGGCGAAGCGTACGACCAAGGCGGGCGACAGCGCCACGCCTGCGAAGCCCCGCAAGAAGCCCTCCGCAGCGCCCAAGGTGGGCAAGAAGGTCATGGAGGAGAAGCAGCCGCTCTACGTCGAGCCCGAGGAACGTGACGATGTGACGGATGCCGCGGCGGCCATCACCGCGGCCGCGACCGCGTCGGTGCCCGTCACGCCCGATGGCTTGTCGGCCGAGCAGTCGGGCGGGGGCGACACGGCGGCAGGCAGGCACGACGGTGCGGCATCCGAACACCTCACCCTCGCTCAGCGACTCGGACTCCGCGCCCCCAGCGGACCACGTGAGGGCGACGACGACCAGGAAGTGGGTCCGACGAAATGAGATTCGGGCTCGTACTCTCCGAAGCCGCGAACGGACTGCGTCGCAACGCCTCGATGGTCGTCTCCGTCGTGCTCGTCACGTTCATCTCGCTCACGTTCGTCGGCACCGCGGCCCTCATGCAGCTCCAGATCGCCCAGATGAAGAACTACTGGTACGACCGTGCCCAGGTCGCGGTGTACCTCTGCACGTCGGTGTCGACGGCGGCGGGGTGCACCGACGGTGAGGCGACCGAGGAGCAGAAGGCCGCCGTCGAGGCGCAACTCTCCTCCGACACGCTGACGCCGTTCATCGACGAGTTCTACTTCGAGGACCACCAGCAGGCGTACGACAACTTCCAGGAGCAGTTCAAGGGCACGCCCGCCGCCGACTACGTCACGCCCGAGGTCCTGAACGAGACGTTCTGGGTGAACCTGGTCGATCCGTCGCAGGCGGCGGTGCTCGTCGAGAGCCTCGCCGGGCTCGCGGGCGTCGAACAGGTCGTCGACCAACGCCGCTATCTCGACCAGATCTTCGACGTGTTGAACGCGGCGAGCTACACCGCCATCGCCATCGCCGCGATCATGCTCGTGGCCGCGGCGTTGCTCATCGCGACGACGATCCGCCTGTCGGCGTTCTCGCGGCGGCGCGAGCTCGGCATCATGCGCCTCGTCGGGGCATCCAATCGGTTCATCCAGACGCCGTTCGTGCTCGAGGGCGTGTTCGCCGGGTTGCTCGGGTCGCTGCTCGCGGCGGCGGCGGTCGTGGCGATCGTGGTGTTCTTCGTGCAGGGATACCTCGCCGAGAGTCTGTCGTTCACCTTCGTCGACCTCGGTGACGCCCTCATCGTGGCGCCGCTGCTGCTCGCCGTGGGCGTGCTGCTCGCCGCGATATCGGCGGGCATCGCGATCACCCGCTACCTCAAGGTCTGAACCGGGGCGTCCCCCCGCTCGTCGAGGGGTAGACTGAACGGCTGCTTCCGGATGCCTCGGAGGCATCCATCGTCCACGAGAACGCAGGGAGCGAGCCGTGCCCAAGGAACGCGGTCAGAAGGTCGTCGCGACCAACCGCAAGGCGCGGCACGACTACCTCATCGAGGACACCTACGAGGCGGGCCTCGTGCTCACGGGCACCGAGGTGAAGTCGCTGCGCGAGGGGCGGGCGTCGCTCGTCGACGGGTACGCGTTCGTCGACGGGGGCGAGATGTGGCTCGATGCAGTGCACATTCCCGAGTACACCGAGGGCACCTGGAACAACCACTCCCCGCGACGCAAGCGCAAGCTGCTGCTGCATAAGCACGAGATCGTGAAGATCAGCCACAAGACCAAGGAGGGCGGCTACACGATCGTCCCCCTGCAGATCTACTTCGTCGACGGTCGTGCCAAGGTCGAGATCGCGGTCGCGAAGGGCAAGCGCGAGTTCGACAAGCGCCAGGCGCTGCGCGAGCGGCAGGACAAGCGCGAGGCCGATCGCGCCATTGCGAGCCGGCGCAACCTCGGCGACTGACCTCCGCGCGGTTCCGGGCAGCCTCCCAGCCGGGGGGTCGGCGGTCGCGGGTAGGCTCATCGCGATGAAGATCACGACCCGCATCCCGATTCCGGGAACGTACAACTTCCGCGACGTCGGCGGCCTCCCCGCGCTCACCGGAACCGTGCGTGAGGGCGTGCTCTTCCGCTCCGACGGGCTGCACCGGCTCGGCGAGGAGGGGCGCAGCGAGCTGCGCCGGCTCCGCGTGGGTCGGGTCATCGACCTCCGCGACGAGAACGAGGCATCGATCATGCCCGACGACCTCGACGGGCTCGACGTCGAGGTGCTGCGCCTCCCGGTCTTCGAGGGTGGCGGTGCGTCGCAGGGTGCCCGCGGCATCTCGCTCGACGCGCTCTACCACCGCATCGTCACCCAGCACACCTCGGTCGTCGTGGGCGCGCTTCGCGAGATCGCCGGCGCCGACGAGCGGTCGGTCGTCGTGCACTGCACCGCCGGAAAAGACCGTACGGGCGTCGTCGTCGCGCTCGCCCTCAGCGCGGTGGGGGTGCACCGCGACGCGGTCGTCGATGACTACGCGCGCACCGAGGCGAACCTCGCGGGCGAGTGGCTCGAGGGCATGGTCGAGCTCGTCGGCCGCTACGGCGTCCCCGACACCCCCGAGCTGCGCGTGCTCATGGGCGGCAGCCCTCCAGAAGCCATCGAGGGCGTGCTCGACGAGGTCGAGCGTTCGCACGGGTCGACCCGCGACTACCTGCTCTCAGCCGGACTCGACCTCTCCGACCTCGCGGCGCTCGAACGACGGCTGATCGCCGACTGATCGGACTCAGGCGGGTTCGGCCGTGAACCGAGCGTCGACGGATGCCTCGATGACGAGCTGCGCCGGCGCGAACTCGGTCGTCGAGGCGCCGCCGGCGCCGCCGATCTCTGCTGCAGTTCGCATCATCAACATCTTCGGGGCGGCCGGCAGCGGCTGGACGCTCAGCATGCCGTGGTCGGCGAGTTCGATCGGGGTCGGCATGCCGAGCCCGAGGGCCGATGCGTAGATGCGCGCCTTCGTCAGGGCGTCGGCGACGGCCTCGCGCTGCGCCGCCTCCTGCACCGTTCGCCGCGTGGCATCCGTCA
This sequence comes from Agromyces sp., assembly GCA_036378815.1. Lineage (GTDB taxonomy): Bacteria > Actinomycetota > Actinomycetes > Actinomycetales > Microbacteriaceae > Agromyces. Next base: position 5,727 of record DASUVU010000247.1, read on the forward strand.
ATCGCCAGTCCACCCCGTTGACCGAGAGCTCCGGCACGCCCGCGGCCTCGCCGAGCCAGTCGCCGAGACGCGTGAGGTCGGTGAAGATCACCTCGACGTCGGCGCTCGCCTGATGCACGAGCGGCAGCTGCCGGCCCTCGCTGTTCCACGGCCGGTACGACCACACGCGCAGCTGCCCGGCCGACCAGGTGTCGAGAGCTCCGGATGCCTCGAGTCCGCGCACGTCGGCGAGGAGCCGTTCGTGCGCCACGGTGGTGCGCGTGAACACCTCTTCGCGAGTCGCGCCCTGTGCGCCGACCGACAGCGTGACGGCGCCCAACTCGGGATCGATGCGCTCCTCGGCGCGGCCGGTGACGGCGATGGTGGTCGGCATGTGCACAGCATACGGCGTGGCCACGCGGCATCCGTGCGCGAGGAATGACGCCGGCAGTCCCTATGTTGTATCCTGTAAGGCCGCGCCCACCTCGGTGGCGCGCGGGTTGGAAACTCCACAGTGTGCGACAACGGCCCGCCAGGCTGACTCGATCAGCGCGGCGAATCATGGGGATGATCGGTTTCGACATCGCCTGCGAACCCACGAGAAGCGGGCCGAGGATGCAGGGTTGTCTCGTAAACGATCTCTGCAAAAACAATAACTGCCAATAAGAAGCAGTCCGACTTCGCCCTCGCTGCCTAAGCGAGTCCGATAGTCCGTCAGCCCGGGTGTGTTCCCGACCCGGTCGCTGGCGTCATCTAGGGAACTTGCTGCACGTCGTCGCCTGAGCGACGTGCGGGACATTTTTCAGGCTGGGCCTGTCGACTTGGGTGCCTGTGGCAAAGGTCGGGGCCGAGCAGAACGCTTGCACAGGCTGCGCCCGGAGAAGGCGTGGAATCACAGCGATGGACGGGGGTTCAATTCCCCCCATCTCCACCATGCGCTGTCGGAGCACCGCCTCCGGCAGTCGAGCCGTTGTCGCACGTGGCCAGAAGGCCCGGAATCACGCGGAACGGCCGCGTGATTCCGGGCCTTCATCATTTGCGGGTTCAGGCATGCGGTCGATAGCGTGGCCAGCAGTCTCTCGGTGACGCGATCCCGGTCACGCACGACACGAAGGAGTGGGAGTGGACGATCTCGCATTCGCCCGCGCGGCGCAGTTGCGTCCGATCGAGCAGGTCGCCGAGCAGGTCGGGATTCCAGCGGACGCGCTCGAACCATACGGCCGACACATCGCGAAGGTGGATGTCGCGAAGCTGACGTCGGGTCGACTCGGCCGACTCGTGCTCGTGAGCGGAATGAGCCCCACGCCTGCCGGCGAGGGCAAGACGACGATGTCGATCGGGCTTGCCGACGCGCTCACCCGGGCCGGACGCCGAACGATCGTCGCGCTGCGCGAGCCGTCGATCGGGCCGATGCTTGGCATGAAGGGCACCGGCGCAGGCGGCGGTCGGTCGCAGGTCCTGCCGATGGAGGACGTCAACCTGCACTTCACGGGCGACTTCCACGCGATCACGACCGCGAACAACACCCTCGTCGCGCTCGTCGACAATCACCTGTACCACGGCAACCCGCTCGGGATCGACCCGCGCCGCGTGACATTCCGCCGAGTGCTCGACGTGAACGACCGCGCG
>DASUVU010000248.1:0-11997 GCA_036378815.1 Agromyces sp.
CGGCCTCGGGCTCGGGCACTGGCCGCAGCCCGCCGGCCGAGTTCGCCGACTTCGTCAGCACCTCCAGCCAGCGCGGGTTGAGCTCGGACGGATCACCGGGCTCGTCGAACTGGAACGCCATCGGCACGGTGGGGCTGCACCACACCGACGTGCGCTTCGCCGGCGGCGCCTCGTCGCCGAACGTGAAGGCGAAGTGCTCGCCGCGGCGGAGCTTGGACCAGATCACCACCTGCAGGTGGGCGAGCGTGCGATCATCGAACTCCGCGGTGATCGTGGAGTCGTAGTTCAGTGTTCCCATGCAGTCTCCGGTCGGGGGTCGTCGAGGGTCGTCTCGAATCCGGTCGTCGCGGTGATCGGCTTGACCACGGTGACGCGGTCGCCGCCCGAGCCCTTCGACGCATACATCGCATCGTCTGCGGTGTGCAACAGCAGGTCGGCCTCGGGTGCCGGCCCCTGGCCCGACCAGACGGCGACTCCGATACTCGCAGCGACGGCGTATCGAGGGGGTACCCGGTCGAGCGGGCGTCGCACCGCCTGGCGGAACCGCTCCGCCACGGCAACGCCGTCGTCGTTCGAGGCGCCCTCGCAGACGACGACGAACTCGTCGCCCCCGTACCGTGCAACCAGGTCGCCCGCTCGGGCCACGGAGCGCAGGCGCGTCGCAACCTCCGCGAGCACCTCGTCGCCCACCCGGTGCCCGAGGCTGTCGTTGATCGCCTTGAAGCCGTCGAGGTCGACGAACACCACCGAGAGCGGTCGCACGCCTCGGGCCGCGGCGGCGATGGCGGCGACGAGGTGCTCCTCGAGCAGCTTGCGGTTGGCGAGGCCGGTGAGGCCGTCGTGCATCGCCTGATGCTCGAGCTCTTCCTGCAGTCGCACGCGGCGCAGCACCTGGCTCGCCTGACGGGCGAGGGCAGCCTGCACCTCGCGACTCTCGGCATCGATGTCCTGATCGCGCCTGAAGAGTGAGACGACGACACCGCGGATGCGCCCACCGGGACGCAGCGGCGCGATGCTGAGTGCGCTCAGCCGGTTCTGCAGCAGGGCGTCGTCGAGCCCGGGCATGATCGCGGCGGCCTGGTCGAGGCTCTCGATGGTGATGATCTCGCCCGACCCGATCGCCTGCTCCGCGAGAGCGCCGAGTCCAGCGGAGAACAGGGCGAGCGTCGCCTCATCACCTGCCACGAGTTCGAGCGGAGTGGATGCCCCGCCGAGCAGCACCGCGGCGCCGGATGCGCGCAGTGCGGACTGGGCGCTCGCGATGAGGGCGTCGGCGAGCTCATCGGCCGAGGTCGCGACGGCGAACGCGGTCGACGCATCCTGAAGGACGCGGACGCGGGCCTCGGATGCCTCGGCGGCACGCCGAGCGAGCAGCAGCTGTCGTTCATAGTCCTGGCGCTCGGTCGCGTCGAAGACGGCAGATCGCACGCTGGCGGGCTGGCCGTCGGGATCGCTGACGACGATCGCATTGACGAGGATGGGAAGCTCGCCACCATCGGCGCGGCGCACCGAGAGCGCCACTTCGCGCACTTCGCCCGTGAGGCTCAGCACCATCGAGTAGCGAGTCTCGTAGAAGAGTTGCCCCGACGTGGTCAGGAGGTCGACGAACGCCGTGCCCAGCAGCGACTCGCGGGTGTGTCCCGTCCACCGTTCGAACGTGCGGTTCACGCGCGTGATGACGCCGTCGTACGTCGTCTCCAGGTATCCGCAGGGGGCGTTCTCGAAGAGGTCCTCGAACACGTCGCCGGGAGCGAGGTCCAGGCCGTCGTCGCGGCGCTCGGGCTCGTCGTGCTCGCGATCGATCGGTACGGTGTGATCGCTCATCGGAGGAACGCCCTGATCGCGTCGGCCAGTTCGTCTGGCGCGGAAAGGTTCGGGCAGTGTCCGGTAGCCGCGAGCTGCACGAACTGGCTCATCGGGATCTGCTCATGCACGTACCGCCCCACCGAAAGGGGAGCGATGACGTCATCGGAGCACTGCAACACGAGGGTGGGCGTGCGCACGGTGCTGAAGTCGCGGCGGTTGTCGGAGAGGAAGGTCACTCGCGCGAACTGCCGGGCGATCTCGGGGTCGATGGAACAGAAGCTGTCGCTCAATTGGCGCCCGAGGTCGGGTCGCTCGGCGTTGCCCATGATGACCGGCGCCATGGACTGCGACCAGCCGAGGTAATTGGCGTCGAGCGCATCGAGGAGGCCCTCGATGTCGGCTCGTTCGAAGCCGCCGCGGTAGTTCTCGTCGTCGATGTAGCGGGGCGACGGCCCGATGAGCACGAGCGACCCGAACCGGGAGGGCTCGGTGGTCTCGGCGAGGACGCCGATGGTTGCGGCCACGGAATGTCCGACGTAGACCACGTCGCGGAGGTCGAGGGCCTCGAGGATCTCGAGCACATCGTCGGCATAGCCGTGCAGCGAGTCGTACTTGATCGGATCGTACGCCGCGACGTCGGAGCCACCGGCGCCGACGAGATCGATGAGCACGACACGATGGTCGCCCTCGAAGTGCGGCACGACCTGCCGCCACATCTCCTGACTGCAACCGAAGCCGTGCACGAACACGATGGGACGGCCGGCAGGAGGTCCTGTCACGGTGACGTTGTTCCTGCGGAGGATGTCCGTCCTGGATGAGGACGAGGTGAAGGTCATGCGGCTCCTGCCGGTTGTAGTAGGCCGGGCGGGCTGGGCCCTGGCGAATGCCGGCGTCGGAGGTGGGGGATCCTTCTCCGTCCGACGACTCTACCCGGGGGGCGGCAGGAAGAGAGGGTTGCAGCGGCAATGTCAAGGGGGCTTGACGCGGGGCCGCCCGTCGAGTAGCGGCTGACGCGACACCTCGACGCGAAACGTGGGGCCCGCGCCCCCGACGCCTTTCATCGCACGCGCCGTCGTGTCAGGCTGGAGAGGTGACCTCCACGCTCGAACAACTCGACCTCGATGCCGTCACGCGCGTCGTCGCAGAGGAGCCGTGGCGCACCATCGTATGGGACGACCCCGTGAACCTGATGACCTACGTGACGTACGTGTTCCGCAGTTACTTCGGGTATTCGCGCGAGGAGGCCGAACGACTGATGCTGCGGGTGCACAACGAGGGCCGCGCCATCGTCGCGACCGGCAACCGCGAAGCCATGGAGCGCCACGCCGAGGCCATGCACGGGTACGGCCTGCAGGCCACGGTGTCGAGGGCGGACCCGTGATCGTCGCCGGCCGCAGCGGCGGCGAGGGCGTTCGCCTGGTGCTCGAGGCCGAGGAGGCGATGCTGCTGTCGGAACTCGCCGACCAGGTCGACTCGGTGCTCCTCCTCGGTGAGGCCGACGATCCGGCGCTGGGGCGCTTGCTGCCGAACGCCTACCCCGACGACGCCCGCTCGGGTCGCGAGTTCGCGAGGTACACCCGCGACAGCCTCGTCGACGGCAAGCGGCAGGCGGCGCAGCGCGTGCGCGACGCGACCGCGGTCGACGACGAACGCGACAGCGTCGTGCAGATCGAGCTCGACCAGTCCGAGGCTTGGGGGTGGCTCACGTTCCTCACCGACCTCCGGCTCATCCTCGCCGAGCGGGTCGGCATCATCGAGGAGGGCGACGAGGAGTCCGACGAGACCCGCGACGACTACCTCCGTGCCGCGTACGAGTGGGCCGGCTTCGTGCAGGGGTCGATGCTCGAGGTGCTCGACCCGACCGAGTCGTAACTTTCCGGTCCCTGAGCCGGTCGAGGCCACCAGCAAGGGGCCGGATGCCGCGGCATCCGACCCCTGCTGATCGATGAGACTGGCGAGCCGCGCTATGCACTCACGTTCTGCGACGGGTGCGCCAGCGCCTTGGACTTCAGCAGGTCGTACTCCTGCTGGTTGATGGTGCCCGCATCGAGGAGCGCCTTGGCCTTCGCGATCTCATCGGACGGACTCGCCGACGTGCCCACGGTCTGGCGGATGTACTCGTCGGTCGCCGCCTGGTACTGCCGCGCTTCGCGTTGCGAGCGCTCGGCCATGCCGCGACCCCGCGCGATGAGGTAGATCAGCGCCGTCAGGAAGGGAACGAAGATCAGGAAGATGATCCAGACCGCCTTCCACCACCCGTTGAGATGGCGGTCGCGGAAGAGGTCGCCGATGATCGCGAACAGCGCCATCAGGTACGCGACGAACGCGAACACCCACAGGAACCACCAGATCACATCCCAGAAACTGTTCCAGAAATTCATGCGCAGCCCCTCCGCTCCACTCGGCGCGCCTCCCAGCGGGCGCCGTTGAGGCGAACCTACCGCGCGGCGAGTCCAGACGTCCAGACATCCGCGGCGCTCCGCACCCTGTCGGGGAGGCGCACCAGTGCAATACCGTGATCACTGAGCGCACCGCTCCCGGACTGCGGCGAAGGGGATGCACGCCATGTCAGAGCACGGGACACCGTCGGCCTCAGCGACCGAGACACGTACGGCGGAGACGCCGCCCCGCGCGCCCCTCGTGCTCATCGCGCTCGTGCTGGCCGCGGCCGTCGCGAACCTCAACCTGGCGGTCGCGAATGTGGCACTGCCCACGATCGGGGCGGCGTTCGACGCGTCGCAGACCCAGCTGAACCTCACGGCCGTCGGCTACAGCCTCGGCCTCGCGGCATCCGTGCTCTACCTCGGCGCCCTCGGCGACCGGTACGGACGCAAGCTCATGCTGCTGCTGGGCACGCTCGCGTCGATCCCGTTCAGCCTGCTCGCCGCGTTCGCGCCGACGATCGAGGTGCTCGTCGTCGCCCGTGTTCTCGGCGGAATCGCCGGCGGCATGTGCTTCCCGACCACGCTCGCGTTGATCGCGGCGCTGTGGGGCGGCTCGAAGCGCACCCGCGCCATCGCCCTGTGGTCGGCGGTCGGCGCCGCGATCGCCTCGCTCGGCCCGCTCCTGTCGGGCTGGTTGCTGGGGGCCTTCGACTGGGGCTCGGTGTTCCTGGTCACCGTGCCGCTCGCGGTGGTCGCGTTCCTCATGGCGCTGTTCTTCGTGCCCGCCCACGTCAACGAGTCGACCGAACGCGTCGACAATCTCGGCGGCCTCATCTCGATCGTGTTCGTCGGCGCGCTGATCCTCGCGATCAACTTCGCCGCCGTCCCCGACTCGACGACGCTCGTGCTCGTGCTCTCGGCGATCACGCTCGTCGGGGTCGTCGCCTTCGTCGTCCGGCAACGGCGCGCGACCAACCCCCTCTACGACCTGCACGTCGCGGCCAGGCCGACCTTCTGGGTCGCGGCCGTTGCCGGGATCATCGTCTTCGGCTCGCTCATGGGCGCGATGTTCGTCGGCCAGCAGTTCCTGCAGAACGTCCTCGGGTACACGACGATCGAGGCTGGAGCGGCGATCCTGCCCGCGGCGGTCCTCATGATCCTGATCGCACCGATCTCCGCGCGCCTCGTCGACCGCATCGGGTCCCGGCTCACCCTGCTGTCGGGCTACGTCTTCGTCTTCCTCGGCTTCCTCGCGATGCTCTTCCTCTGGCACGAGGGCTCGTCGTACTTCGACGTCGGCCTCGCCTACGCGCTCGTGGGTGCAGGCGTCGGGTTCGCGCAGACGCCCGCGGCCCACTCGTTGACCGGGTCGGTGCCGCCCAGGCGCGTCGGCATGGCCTCGGCGACCGCCGACCTCCAGCGCGACCTCGGCGGCGCGCTCATGCAGTCGATCTTCGGCGCATTGCTGACGGCCGGCTACGCCGCGGCGTTCTCGAAGGCCATCGCCTCGTCGTCCGAGGCGTCGCAGGTCTCGAGCGCGACTGCGGCACAGCTGACCAAGTCGTTCGACAGCGCCGCCGCGATGGCGAAGCAGTATCCGCAGTACGCCGACCAGATCACCTCCGCCGCCAAGGAGTCGTTCCTCGCCGGCGATCAGTGGGCGTACACGGCCGGCCTCGTCGCCGTCGTCATCGGCGCGGCGCTCGTCTTCTTCTTCTTCCCGCGTCGCGATCGCGAGGTCGAGATGGTCGCCGGCTATCACCGGCAGGATGCCGCGGCACCGGCGGACGCGACGAGGGACGACGCGTGATGGGACCGGTGATCGGCGACATCCTGCCGCTCGCTCTCGGTGTCGCGATCAGTCCGATCCCGATCATCGCGGCCATCCTGATGCTCCTCTCGCCCAAGGCGAAGGGCACGAGCGTCGGGTTCCTGATCGGCTGGCTGCTCGGCATCGTCGTCGCCGTCGTGGTGTTCACCCTGCTCGCGGCCGTCATCCCCGAGCAGGGAGCGGATGACTCGAAGCCCATCGGCGGCACGCTGAAGATCCTCCTCGGTGTCGGCCTGCTGGTGCTCGCACTGCGTCAGTGGCGGAGCCGCCCTGGGCCCGGGGAGGAGGCCTCGCTGCCGAAGTGGATGGCCGCGATCGACACGATGACGGCCGGCCGCGGGTTCGTGCTCGGATTCCTCCTGTCGGCCGTGAACCCGAAGAACCTCCTGATGGCGGCGAGCGCGGGCCTCATCATCGGCACCGCCGGGCTGTCGGTCGCCGAGGTGACGCTCGCGATCGTGGTGTTCGTGCTCATCGCCGGATGCTCCGTGGCGCTTCCCGTGGTCGCGTACCTGCTCGCCTCGAAGCGGATGGCGGCACCGCTCGAGTCCCTGCGCGTCTGGCTCGTGCACAACAACGCGACCGTCATGGCCGTGCTGCTGCTCGTCATCGGCGTGGTCGTCATCGGCAAGGGACTCGGCAGCTTCTGAATCGGATCCGCCCCTCCGCACTTCCCGAGCGGTCCTCCCGGGCGTACGCTGCCCTCAGGAGAGGGGGGAACATGCCTGATTTCGAGTACGGACCCGTTGAGATCCTGGTCGTCGGGTTCCCGGGTGAGCGACCGGATGCCGCGACGTTCGAGGCGATCGGTGACCTCGTCGAAGCCGGCGACATCCGGCTCCTCGATGCCGTGGTCGTGTCGCGCTCCGAGGAGGGCGATCTCGACATCGTCGAGATCGAGGACCTGGGTGACGAGATCGACGTGACGGAGATCGAGCTCGAGGCCGGCGGCCTCGTCGGCGAGGAGGACGTCGCCGAGCTCGGGGATGTGATCCCGCCCGGCACGTCGGCCGCGATGCTGGCCATCGAACTCGTGTGGGCCAAACGGCTTGCTTCGCGGTTCGCCGAATCCGGCGGAATGGTGCTCCAGTCCGAGCGCATTCCCGCCCCCGTCGTCAACGCGATCATGGCCGAGGCCGAAGAGGCCGAGGCCGCCGCAACAGAGTAGGGGAAAGCACATGCTGAGGAGGATGGGACGTCCCGGCCTGATCGGGATGGCGGCGCGCACGGCCGTGGTCGCAGGCACCGCCACCGCGGTGAGCGGCAGCGTCCAGCGCCATCAACAGGAGAAGGCGCAGCAGGAGTACGACCAGCAGCAGTACGAGGCGCAGCAGCAGCAGGCGCAGATGCAGGCTGCGGCACAGCAGGCCGCCGCCCAGCAGCAGGCCGCGGCGCCGGCCGCCGCGGGGGGCACCGACCTCGTCGCCGAGCTGCAGAAGCTCGCTGCGCTGAAGGAGCAGGGCATCCTCAGCGACGACGAGTTCGCCGCCGCCAAGGCCAGGCTCCTCGGCTGATCGCGGTACTGCCCGAACCCGCGAGGTTGCTGCAAGCCCTGTCGCGGCATCCGTCGCCGTGCCTAGGGTGAGGCATGAGCATCACGCTGCGGGGCGTCTCGACCGTCGTTCCACCCACGATCCTCGTGCAGGAAGAGGTGCGCGACGTCTTCGCGGGCCAGCCCGGGCTGAACCGCCTCGCGCAACGCATCGTCTCGACGTCGTTCAACGTGTCGGGCATCGAGACGCGCCACACCGTGCTCGATGAGCTCAGCCGCGACGCGCATCCCGACGTCCCGGTGTTCTTCGACATCGACAGCGGCGAGCTGCTGCTGCCCGGCACCAAGGCGCGCAACGAGATCTACGCCGATCGAGCCACGGCGCTCTACGTCGAGACGGGCCGCGCGGCGCTCGACGCGACACCCGGGATCGCGGCATCCGACGTCACGCATGTCGTGACGGTCTCGTGCACCGGGTTCTACGCGCCGGGCCCCGACTTCATGGTCGCGCGGGAGCTCGGGCTGAACGCCGGCGTCGAGCGCTACCACCTGGGGTTCATGGGGTGCTACGCCGCGATTCCCGCCCTGCGGATCGCCAAGCAGCTCTGCGAAGCGGATGCCGCGGCCGTCGTGCTCGTCATCAGCGTCGAGCTCTGCACGCTGCACCTGCGCTCGTCGAACGACCCCGACACGATCGTCGCGTCGTCGCTGTTCGCCGACGGAGCCGCCGCGGGCGTCGTCACCGCGCGCCCGCTCGACGGTGGCGAGCGGGCGTTCGACCTCGACCGCTTCGCGACGCGGATCACGCCGACGGGCGAGGACGACATGGCGTGGAAGATCGGCGACCACGGGTTCGAGATGGTGCTCTCGAACGCGATCCCCGCGATCATCGACGAGCACATCACCGGCGCGATCGAGCCGCTCATCGACCACGATTCGGAGCTCGCCGAGGCGCTGGCGGCCGACACGGCCGGGGATGCGATCGAGCACTGGGCGATCCATCCGGGCGGGCGGTCGATCCTCGACAAGGTCGAGTCGCGGCTCAGGCTGAGCGAGGCGCAGCTCGTGCCCGCGCGCGAGACCCTCCGCAACTTCGGCAACATGTCGAGCGCGACGGTCATGTTCGTGCTGCGGAACATCCTCGCGTCGGATGCCGCAGACGACGGCGACCGCGTCGTCGCCATGGCGTTCGGACCCGGGCTCACGGTCGAGTCGGCCCTGATGACGGTGCGCACCTGACATGGCGCGGCCTCCGATCTACCTGCCGGTCGAGACGACGTGGCGGGCGCTCGGACGGCTGCGGGAACGCGACGAGACCACCCCGGAGCGCATGGACGACCCCGACGGCGACGTCGACGCGCTGCAGCGCTCCTACGCGCACTTCCGGCTGGTGAACCTCATCGTCTCGAACCCCCGGGCGGTGTATCGGCGGTGGATCCGTCCGACCCTGTCGACGACGCAGACCCGCCGCGTGCTCGACATCGGCACGGGCGGGGCCGACGTGCCGCGGGCACTGCTGCGCTGGGCGGGCGCCGACGGACTGCGACTCGAGGTGACCGCGATCGACCCCGACTCGCGCGCCCTGGACTGGGCGCTGCGCCAGCCCGCCCAGCCCGGCCTCGTGCTCCGCCGCGTCACGAGCGACGAGCTCGCACGTGCTGGAGAGCGATTCGACCTCGTCATGTCCAACCACGTGCTGCACCATGCGGACGGGCGGCAGCTCGGCGCCCTGCTCGCCGACTCGGAGCGGCTCGTGGTCGACGGCGGCATCGCCGTGCACGGCGACATCGAGCGCTCGCGGCTCGGCTACCTCGGGTTCGCGCTCGGCACCCTGCCGTTCGAGCGCAACATCCTCGCCGGGTCGTTCATCCGGGCCGACGGGCTCGTCTCGGTCCGGCGCAGCTTCACCGCCGCGGAGCTCGCCGCCGTGCTGCCGCCCGGATGGCGCGTGCACCGCGGGTTCCCGTCACGACTCGAGGTCGTCTGGGGGGAGGGGCCGGATGCCTGAGCCCGACCTCAGCACGGACGCCGCGATCGAACCCCGGCACGACGTCGTCATCGTCGGCGGTGGCGCGGTCGGCCTGCTGCTCGCGTGCCTCCTGGCGCGCCGCGGACTGGACGCGATCGTGCTGGAGCGGCGCACGGAGCGGTCGGACCGTTCGCGAGCGATCGGCATCCATCCGCCGGGGCTTCGTGCGCTCGGGCTCGCCGGCCTCGACGACGAGGTGCGAGCCCGCGCCGTGCGCATCACCGACGGCCGGGTCACGTGCGAGGGACGCGTGCTGGGCAAGATGTCGTTCGGCCGGAAGGCCCCGGTGCTCTCGCTTCCGCAGCTCGAGACCGAGGCGCTGCTCGAGCGTCGGCTCGAGGAGCTGCGGCCGGGCAGCCTCCGCCGCGGCGTCGAGGCGCGCGAGCTCCACGACCGCGGCACACACGTCGACGTGGTGGCGTCCGCGGGCGGAGCGGTGGTGACGCTCCCGACGCGCTACGTCGTCGGAGCCGACGGCGTGCGCAGCGGCATCCGGGACCTGATCGGCATCGGGTGGACGCCGCATCGCGGCCGCGCCCACTACGTGATGGGAGACACCCGCGACGACACGGGCGCGCCGGCCAGCGCGCTGCTGCACTTCGAGCCCTCGGGCGTCGTCGAGTCGTTCCCGATGCCTGGCGGTCGGCGTCGCTGGGTGGCATGGGTGCGCCGGCCCCCGACCGAGCTGACTCCCGCGGCGCTCGCGACGATCGTGCGCACGCGCGCCGGCGGAACGTTCGACCCCGATGCTGCCGCGCAGCCGAGCACGTTCGAGGCGCGTCAGCACCTGGCCGAGCGGATGGCCGACGGCCGGGTGGCTCTCGCCGGCGACGCCGCGCACGAGATCAGCCCGATCGGCGGCCAGGGCATGAACCTCGGCTGGCTCGACGCCATGCGCCTCGATCACGACCTCGCGGTCGCTCTCGAGGTCGGTGCGCCGCTCGAGGCGTTCGAGGCCTACGACCGGGTGCGGCGGGCGGCGGCGCGGCGGGCCATCCGCCAGGCGGCGTTCAACATGGCGATGGGGGCGCCCGCCTCCGGTGTGCGGCTGCGGACGCGCAACGCCGCGGTGCGCGTGCTCGGGATCCCCCCGCTGCGAGCACTGCTCGCGCGGGCGTTCACGATGCAGTGGTTGTGAGCGGGCCCGCCACCCGAGTTGCCCGACTTTTGCCGAATTCGGGCAACTCGAGGGCTATGCCTCGCGTCTGGTGAGCAGGAACACCGGGATCAGCCGGTCGGTCTTCTCCTGGTAGCCGTCGTAGGCGGGCCAGGTCTCGTTGGCGCGTCGCCACCACAGTTCGCGCTCCTCGCCCTCGAGCTCGCGGGCCGTGTAGTCGTGCTTCTCGGGTCCGTCCTGCAGCTCGACGTGCGGATGCGTGCGCACGTTCGAGACCCATTTAGGATCGTGGTTGGAGCCGCCCTTCGAGCCGACGATCGCGTACTCGCCGTCGTGCTCGACACGCATGAGCGCGGTCTTGCGCAGCTTCCCCGACGTCGAGCCGACCGTCGTCAGCACGATGATCGGACGGCCGCGCAGCGTGTTCGCCTTCGCGCCGTGGGTCGCCTCGAACTCCTCGGCCTGTTTCCTCGCCCAGTCCGACGTGCTCGGCGCGTACTCTCCCTGCAGCGGCATCCGTTCTCCTTCGCTCCCGGTCCTGATCACGTCAACCGTCGGCCCGCGCCGCTCATTCCTGCCAATTCGCCCCGTTCACGCTCCGGGGGTTATTTTCGGCCACGTGAAGGGGGATCGCACGGGTCGGATGGCGGAAAGTAACCCCCGGAGCGTAGTGCGCGGCGACGAGCCGCCAGTGGCGGTGACGGATGCCCCGGTCTAGCGTGGTGCCGAGAGAACGCGGCGATCAGGGCGGGAATCCCGGCCGACCCGACAAAGTTGAGCGTGTTAGACTCAAGTTTGACGAAGGGAGCATCCGTGGCGAATATGCAGGGCGCGCCGAGCTCGCAGGAGGAGCAGCAGTCGGCGCTCGAACAGTTCGGCGTGAACCTCACCGACCTCGCGAAGGCGGGCAAGCTCGACCCGGTGATCGGTCGTGACGCAGAGATCCGCCGGGTCAGCCAGGTGCTCACCCGGCGCACCAAGAACAACCCCGTGCTCATCGGCGAGGCCGGCGTCGGCAAGACCGCGGTCGTCGAGGGGCTCGCGCAGCGAATCGTGGCCGGCGACGTCGCCGAGTCGCTGAAGAACAAGCAGCTCGTCTCGCTCGACATCTCGGCGCTGGTCGCCGGCGCGATGTATCGCGGCCAGTTCGAGGAGCGCCTGAAGAGCGTGCTGAAAGAGATCAACGAGGCCGAGGGCCGCATCATCACGTTCGTCGACGAGCTGCACCTGCTGATGGGCGCGGGCGGCGGCGAGGGGTCGGTCGCGGCATCCAACATGCTGAAGCCCATGCTGGCGCGCGGCGAGCTGCGACTGATCGGCGCGACCACGCTCGACGAG
>DASUVU010000249.1:0-5611 GCA_036378815.1 Agromyces sp.
TCCTATGCCCAAGGATGCCGCCGGCCACTTGATTCCCGGACGCCTGTCGCCGGCGCGCTCGGTGCCTGGCACCATTCCCCGGCCCGAGTACGTCGGTCGACGCGAGCCGGCCGCCTACACCGGCGGCGACTGGTACACGCCAGACGAGGTCGAGCGCGTCCGAGCGGCCGGTCGCGTGGCGGCGCGTGCGATCGAGGCCGCGGCCGGCGCGATCCGCCCGGGTGTCACGACCGACGAGCTCGACCGCATCGCGCACGAGTTCGTCGTCGCGAACGGCGCCTACCCCTCGACGCTCGGGTACCGCGGCTACCCGAAGTCGTCCTGCACGTCGGTCAACGAGGTGATCTGCCACGGCATCCCCGACGACACGGTGCTCGAAGACGGCGACCTCGTGAACATCGACGTCACCGCATACCTCGACGGGTATCACGGCGACCTGAACCAGACATTCCTCGTCGGGCACGCGAGCGAGGAGGCGGAGCTGCTCGTCGAGCGCACGAGCGAGGCGCTCGCCCGCGGCATCCGTGCGGTGGCTCCCGGGCGGCAGCTGAACGTGATCGGCCGGGCCATCGAGGCCTACGCGAAGCGCTTCGGATACGGCGTCGTGCGCGACTACACCGGGCACGGCGTGGGGCGTGCCTTCCACTCGGGCCTCATCATCCCCCACTACGACGCCCCCGAGTTCGATACCGTCATGGAACCCGGCATGGTCTTCACCATCGAGCCGATGCTGACGCTCGGCGGCATCGACTGGGACCTGTGGGACGACGACTGGACCGTGGTCACACGTGATCGCTCGCTCACCGCCCAGTTCGAGCACACCATCGTCGTGACCGACCGGGGGGCCGAGATCCTGACGCTGCCCTGACACTGCACGGAAGGACCGCCGTTGCGCTCGCGATAGTCTGGCGCCATGGCGACTGACCACGCGATCGGCATCGATATCGGAGGCACGGGCATCAAGGGGGCGGTCGTCGATCTCCGCACGGGCGAGCTCGTATCCGATCGACGCAAGATCGCGACGCCGGCCGGTGGACGACCGGCCGACATCCTCGAGGCGACCCGTGAACTGCTCGTCGACATCGACGCAGCCGAGGGCGCCGCACTGCCGCTCGGGCTCTGCTTCCCGGCGGTCGTGAAGCACGGCCGCACCCTCTCGGCCGCCAACATCTCCGACGAGTGGATCGGCCTCGCCGCCGAGGAGCTGTTCGAGCGCGAGCTCGGTCGTGAGATCCACTTCATCAACGACGCGGATGCCGCAGGCTATGCCGAGTCCCGGTATGGCGCCGCGGTCGGCGCCGAAGGCCTCGTGATCCTCACGACCCTCGGAACCGGCATCGGGTCGGCGTTCCTCTACGACGGCGTGCTCGTTCCGAACACCGAGCTCGGGCATCTCGAGCTCAACGGCCACGACGCGGAGAGCCGAGCTGCGTACTCGGCCATGGAGCGCGAGTCACTCAGCTGGGAGAAGTGGGCGAAGCGCCTCCAGCGCTACTACTCCCACCTCGAGTTCCTCTTCTCGCCCGACCTGTTCGTCGTCGGGGGCGGGGTCTCGAAGCACCACGAGCAGTTCCTGCCCCTGCTCGACCTGAAGACGCGCATCGTGCCCGCCGTGCACCGGAACAACGCGGGCATCCTGGGCGCAGCCTCCCTCGCCTCGCACTGAGGATGCGAATGGGCCGGCTGATACGCCGGGTTCTGTTGACCGGGCGCTTGCGCGACACCGGCTGGACGGCCATCTCTCTCGGGGCCACGTCACCGTGACCCTCCAGCGGTCCACCCGGAAGCGGGACGGGCCGCCCCATCGCTTCCTGTCTGACCTTGCTCCGGACGAGGTTTGCCGAGCCGACCGCGTCACCGCGGCCGCTGGTGGGCTCTTACCCCACCGTTTCACCCTTACCGCAGGAGAACCTGCGGCGGTCTGCTTTCTGTGGCACTGTCTCGCGGGTTGCCCCGGGTGGGTGTTACCCACCGTCCTGCCCTGCGGAGCCCGGACGTTCCTCGGCATCCGATCGCTCGGATGACGCGGCCGTCTTGCCGACCCACTCGCCCCTCAAGACTACCGGGCCCGCCTGAACCACGGCTGACCGAGAGTTGATGCGGGAGGTCAGAGTCCCGACTCGTCGGTGCGAACGAGGATGCGATCGCACTCGGGACACTGGAGCACGTCGTCGGGGGCCGCCTGCCGAACGCGCTCGAGGTAGGAACCCGTGAGCGTCAGGGTGCACCCGCTGCAGGTGCGCTGGCGGAGGAGCGCGGCACCCACCCCGCCGCCGCGGGCGCGACGCTGCTCGTACAGCTTGAGGAGGTCCGCGGGCACGCCGGCTTCGACCACGGCCCGGTCGCGCTCGGCGGCCTGGCGTTCCGCGGCGATCTCCGCCGCCGCCTCGCCGCGTTGCGCCTCGAGCGTCGCGATCTCCGCGCCGATGGATTCGCGTTCGCTGTCTATCGCGGCGAGTGCGGCCTCGGCCGCCTCCACCCGCTCCATGACGGCGAGCTCGAGATCCTCGAGGTCGGAGAGGCGCTTCGTGAGGGAGGCCAGTTCGGCCTCCAGCGCGGCGACATCCTTCGTGGAGGAGGTGTGCTGCAGTCGGTCGCCGTCGCGAGTGATTCGCGCCTCGACGACGGCGACGTCGGACTCGAGCCGGGTGAGCTCCGCGCGGGCATCCTCGAGCGCGCCGATCGCCTCGGCTCGGGTGCCGCGCACCCTGGTCTCGCTGCGAACCAGTTCGGCGAGCGGCACGTCCTGCGGGAGCGATCCCAGCCGGTGGGTGAGCTGCTGCATGCGGGTGTCGAGCGACTGGAGTCGCAGCAGCTCCTGCTGCTCGGCGGGGCTGGCCTTCACGTGGTGCTCCTCGGTGGGGGTCGAAGTGAGGGTGGAACCGGTCATCATTGCACGACCTGGAAGTCCCAGGGATCGGTGCGGAGCTCGCTCACCTGCACGTCGAGCCCGGGATGAGCCGAGCGGAGCTCTGCGGCCGCAGCGTCGAGCCAGAGCCATTCGCTGGCCCAGTGCGACACGTCGATGAGCGCGGGACCGCCGCCCGACAGCGCTTGTTCCCGTGCTTCGGATGCCGGGTGGTGACGGAGGTCGGCGGTGATGTACACGTCGGCGGCCCGCACCGCGGGATCACCGAGCAGCGAATCACCGGCGCCCCCGCACAGGGCGACCGTCTCGACGGGGTCGTCGTATCCGCCCGCGACGCGCACTCCGGTCGCGGTCGGTGGGAGGATCTCGGCCAGTCGTCGCGCCAGCCGCCCGAGCGTCGTGGGCTCGTCCAGGCGGCCGACGCGGCCGAGACCCAGCGCCGGGTCGGCGCTCGGAACGATGGGTCGGATGTCGCGGAGTCCCAGTCTCGCAGCGAGGACCCCCGACGTGCCGGACTCGACGACGTCGGCGTTCGTGTGGGCGGCGACGAGCGCGCATCCGGCGCGGATGAGTCGCGCCAGCAGCGCGCCCTTGTACCGGTCTTCGGCGATGCTGGTGACCCCCCGCAGGAGCAGGGGGTGATGTGCGATGAGCACGTCGGCGCCCTGTTCGATGGCCTCATCGACCGTGGCGGCGACCGCGTCGACCGCCAGCAGGACGCGGTCGACGGATGCCACGGGGTCGCCCGTCACGAGACCGGGCGCATCCCACGGCTCCGCCCCGTCGAGCGGCCAGAGACGGTCGATCGTCGTCATGATGTCGGCGAGAGGCACGGGCACGCGCCCCAGCCTATCGTCGCGCTTCGGCCGTCACCCGGTGACGTGGAACATCCCCTGCGCACCGCGTTCGGCGTCGGTCATGACATGCGAGACGAAGGGGTAGTGGCCCGGCTCGGGGAACTCGAGTTCGACGAAGCCGCCCTGGGCGGGCTGGAGCGGGAGCACCTGCGCCCCGCCGTCGCCGCCGGCCCGCGGATCGAGGAGGTAGGCGCCCTCCGACCACGTCGTGTCGAACTGCGCGCCCACGACGTGGAAGCTCGTCGCGCGGTTCGGTCCGGCATCGAGCAGCCACACGCGAACCCGCTCGCCGGTGCGCGCCACGAGCGGCGCATGCTGGTACTGGCCCGCATACCCGTTGAACACCACGAGGTCGGGTGGGCCGTTCGCGAGCTTCCGGGTGTCGACCTCGCCGTCCTGCGGCCCGAGATAGAACTCCGACTGCACGAGGAGGTAGCTGCGGTCCACCTCGGCGAGCCCGTCGGACTCGATCACCACGGCACCGAACATGCCGTTGGCGATGTGCGCGCTCATGGGCATCGTCGCGCAGTGGTACATCCAGATCCCCGCACGCTCAGCCGTGAACGAGAAGCTCAGCCGCTCCCCCGGCTGGATGGTGCGCATCGGCTCGTCGGGTGCGAGGGCTCCGGCATGGAAGTCGATCGAGTGGCCGATCGTGCCGTCGTTGACGAGCGTGATCTCGAACCGGTCGCCGACGCGTCCGTGCAGCGTCGGGCCGGGCGCTGTGCCGTTGAACGTCCAGAGCGTCTGGCGCACTCCGGGCGCGACCCCGGTGATCCGCTCCGTGACGGTGAACGTCTTCCGATGCGTGACCGGGCCCTCATTCGCGGGCAGTGGTTCGAGCACGGCGTCGCGCTCCGCGAAGTCGTCGGCGGGTTCGGCCATCGGGTCGTACACGGCGCCAGGTGCGGCATCCGTCGTGCCGTCGTCGGATGCCGCGTGGTCGTGTCCGTTGGTCGACGCACCCGTCGCGACGATCTCGAGTGTCATGCCCATCTCCCGGTGCCCCACGATCGAGCACCACCCCTCGAAGTCGTCGGTCACGACGCCGGCGTCGATCGTCGCCGTCTCGCCGGGCGCGAGCCGCGGCGCGCGCGTTCCCGTCTCGAGCACGAGGTCGTGGACGAGCTCGTCATCAGCGTTCGTGAGCTCGATGACGAGACGGGTCCCCGCAGGCACCTCGATACGGTCGGGCGTGAATCGCATGTCGCGGGCGACGACCTCGACCTCCTGCACCGGGGCGTCATCGACCGCCATGGCGTCACCGGCGAGGGCGGCGGATGCGACTGCCGAGCCACCGGTCGCCAGCCCCAGCGCCTGCGGCTGGACGGCCGCGGCCACGACGACCGCGAGCACGACCGTGATGAGTCCGGCCATCGCCTGGCCGGCACGTTGCCCCGCGGGGCGATCGCCCTCGGGCGTGATCGGGCCACGCGGGCGGTCGCCCTCGGTCAGCGCGGGGGGCGCGCCCCCGATCGCTGCCTTGGCCCGGCGCTGCGCGCGCATGGCGAGGATCAGGAGCGGCAGGAACGATCCGACCGCGACGAGGTAGAGGACCGAGGCGACGACCCGCATGAGACTGCTCACCGGGAGGGCGCACACGACGAGCGCCGTGTTCGCCGTCGCGATGCGGAGGGCGACGCCTCGATCGAGCATGCCGGTGCCCGTGCGAACCGGCGTCGGGCCGCCGCCGAGCACGACGGGAACGAGGTAGCTCAGCGCCCCGATGAGCACCTGCACGACGAATCCCGCCGCGATGTAGGGGACGACGGAGTCGACCGCGCCCTGCACCGTTGCGAAGCCGTCACCGGTCGCCCATGAGCGGAGCGTGGCGATGGCCAGCACGAGCAACGTGCCGGCCCACCACAGCACGGCCATGCCCGCC
>DASUVU010000250.1:0-3606 GCA_036378815.1 Agromyces sp.
GGCAAGGTCATGAAGCAGCAGGCCGGTATGCGCCACAACCTCGAGGTGAAGTCCTCGAAGCGCAAGGCCCGCCTGAACCAGGACCAGGTCGTGTCGGCTCCCGACGCCAAGGTCATCAAGAAGCTTCTCGGCCGCTGAGCCGCGAGACCCGTAAGGAAGAAACAGAGTCATGGCAAGAGTGAAGAGGGCGGTCAACGCCCACAAGAAGCGCCGGGTCATCCTCGAGCGCGCCGAGGGCTACCGCGGCCAGCGTTCGCGCCTCTACCGGAAGGCGAAGGAGCAGGTCACCCACTCGCTCGTCTACTCCTACAACGACCGCCGCAAGAAGAAGGGCGACTTCCGTCGCCTCTGGATCCAGCGCATCAACGCGGCATCCCGCCAGAACGGCCTCACGTACAACCGCTTCATCCAGGGCCTCGGCCTCGCGGGCATCGAGGTCGACCGTCGGATCCTCGCCGAGCTCGCCGTGAACGAGCCCGCGACCTTCGCAGCACTCGTCGAGAGCGCCAAGCAGGCGCTCCCGGCCGACACCTCGGCCCCGAAGACCGCCGCGTAAGGCGCGTCCTCAGCCCCGAACGGCCCGGCACCCACTGTGGTGCCGGGCCGTTCGCCGTGCGCCCATAGACTTGCCGCATGCTCGAGAACCCGAGGTCTCCGCGCGCCCGCGCGGTCGCGAAACTGGCGAAGAAGCCGGCAAGAGCCGAGAGCGGGATGTTCCTCCTCGAGGGCCCGCAGGCGGTCGGTGAGGCGCTCACGTTCCGGCCCCGGCTCGTCGTCGACCTCTTCGCGACACCCACGGCGCTCGAGCGCTACCCCGACGTCGCGAGGGCGGCCGCCGACGCCGGCGTCGAGGTCGAGTTCGTCACGGAGGAGGTCGTCCATGCGATGGCCGACACCGTCACGCCGCAGGGGTTCGTCGCCGTGTGCCGTCAGTTCCCGACAGCCGTGCGAGACGTCTTCGCGCAGCATCCACGGCTCATCGCGATCCTCGAAGAGGTGCGCGACCCCGGCAACGCGGGCACCATCATCCGGGCAGCCGACGCCGCCGGCGCCGACGCCGTCGTGCTCACCGGGCGCTCCGTCGACCTGTACAACCCGAAGGTCGTCCGGGCGTCGACCGGATCGATCTTCCACCTGCCCGTCGCGGTCGGCGCCGACCTCGCCGACGTGATCGAGCGTGCCCGGGGCGCCGATCTCCGCGTGCTCGCCGCCGACATCAAGGGCGAAGACCTGCTGACCGCTCGTGGTGAGGGCATCCTCGCCGACTCGACGGCCTGGCTGTTCGGCAACGAGGCGCGAGGCCTTCCCGACGACCAGCTCGAGCTCGCCGATCGGGTCGTGACGGTGCCGATCTACGGGCACGCGGAGTCGATGAACCTCGCGACCGCGGCAGCCGTGTGCCTCTACGAGAGCGCGTTCGCACAGCGCAGTGCGCATCACGAATAGATAACCTCCGCATCGTCGTTTGGCACGCGGCATCCGTGAGCCGTAGTTTTGGGTTCATGGAGCCAACGCAGCCGGCGCCTGCGACATCGAACATCTCGGTGCGTCGCGGCGAACCCCTCGTCGTCGTCGACCAGGTCGACAAGCACTTCGGCGACCTTCACGTGTTGAACGACATCAACACGGTGGTGAACCGCGGCGAAGTCGTCGTGGTCATCGGTCCGAGCGGATCCGGGAAGTCGACGCTGTGCCGGGCGATCAACCGACTCGAGACCATCGACTCGGGCACGATCACGATCGACGGCGTGCGCCTGCCCGAAGAGGGTGCAGCGCTCGCGAAGCTCCGCGCCGATGTCGGCATGGTGTTCCAGTCGTTCAACCTCTTCGCGCACAAGACCGTGCTCGAGAATGTCACGCTCGCCCCCATCCGGGTGAAGAAGATGTCGCGCAAAGACGCCGATGCCAAGGCGATGCAGCTGCTCGAACGAGTCGGCGTCGCCAACCAGGCGAAGAAGATGCCCGCCCAGCTCTCGGGCGGGCAGCAGCAGCGTGTCGCGATCGCCCGATCGCTCGCGATGAACCCGAAGCTCATCCTGCTCGACGAGCCCACGAGCGCGCTCGATCCCGAGATGATCAACGAGGTGCTCGATGTCATGGTCGGCCTCGCTCACGAGGGCATGACGATGATCGTGGTGACGCACGAGATGGGCTTCGCTCGCAAGGCGGCCGATCGCGTGCTGTTCATGGCCGACGGGAAGATCGTCGAAGAGGCGACCCCCGCCGAGTTCTTCGATAACCCCCAGACCGATCGCGCGAAGGACTTCCTCTCGAAGATCCTCGAGCACTAGACCTGCGCCGCCACGAGTGGCGGGGAACACCCACAGAGAAGAGGCACAGAGATGAAACGCATGAGAATCGCACTCGTCGCGGCCGCAGCGGCTACGGCGCTCGCGCTCGCCGGTTGCGCCGGTGGCGGCGACACCGGCGGCGATGCTGAGGAGACGCCCGAGGCCGCGCCCACCTTCGAGGCGGGCACCACGATGGCCGAGCTGTCGGAGGCGGGCAAGATCACGGTCGGCACCAAGTTCGACCAGCCGCTGTTCGGACTCGTCGGCCCGTCGGGCGACCCTGAGGGCTTCGACGTCGAGATCGCCAAGATCATCGCTTCCGAGCTCGGCATCTCCGAAGACAACATCGAGTGGGTCGAGACCGTGTCGGCCAACCGCGAGCCGTTCATCCAGAACGGCCAGGTCGACATCGTCGTGGCGACGTACACGATCAACGACAAGCGCAAGGAAGTCGTCTCGTTCGCCGGCCCGTACTACATGGCCGGACAGTCGATCCTCGTGCTCGCCGACAACGACGACATCGAGAGCGAAGAAGACCTCGTCGGGCAGAACGTGTGCTCGGTGACGGGTTCGACGCCCGCCGCGAAGCTCGCCGAGATCGGCGCCGTGCCGGTGCTCACCGACACCTACACCAACTGCCTCGAGCCGCTGCGCAGTGGCCAGGTCGTCGCGGTGTCGACCGACAACGTGATCCTCGCGGGCCTCGCCGCCCAGAACGAGGGCGAGTTCAAGGTCGTCGGCAAGCCGTTCACCGAGGAGCCCTACGGCATCGGCCTCGCGCTGGATGACACGGACTTCCGCATGTGGATCAACGACGTCCTCGAGGCGTCCTACGAAGACGGCCGCTACGAAGAGGCGTGGAACTCCACGGCCGGCACCGTGCTGCCGTTCGTCGAGCCGCCTGCAGTCGACCGCTACTGATCGAGATGCGGCCCGGGTGTGCACCCGGGCCGCACTCCAGATCTCCTGACCCGAACGGAGGCGCGTGGACGCCGTCATCGAGAACCTGCCGACGTACTGGCGCGGCTTCAGCATGACCCCGCAGCTGCTCGTCGTCAGTGGCATCGCGGCGCTCGTGATCGGCACGATCATCGCCGGCATGCGAATCTCGCCGGTGGCTTCGTTGCGCGGCTTCGCCACGGTCTACACCGAGCTGGTACGGAACACCCCGCTCACGCTGGTGCTGTTCTTCACCGCCATCATCCTGCCGTACCTCGGGTCGAGACTCGACTACGTCGTGGCCGCCATGATCGGGCTCTCGGTGTACACCTCCCCGTTCGTGGCTGAGGCGCTTCGGTCGGGCATCAACGGTGTT
>DASUVU010000251.1:0-10216 GCA_036378815.1 Agromyces sp.
CCGATCCGAGCAGCACGTGCAGCGAGTCGGCCCCGGGACCGGTGACGCGAGCATCATCGGGTGACCCGAAGTCGCCGCTCGGACCGAGGATCGCGGCACCCGGCCATTCCAGCCGCCGCACGCCGTCGTCGCCGACGGCGACCGTCGGCCGCGTGAACTGGTAGTCGAAGTAGAGCTCGGGATCGACCGAGGCGATCTCGACGAGGCCGAGCCGTTCGACGAGGAGCTTCGCCGCACCGGTGGCCGCCTCGCCGGCGTCGTTCCATCCTTCGAAGGCGACGACGAGCAGCCTTCCGCCCTCGAACCCGGCCGGATGATTCACTCCAGGTGCCCCGCTTTCCGTCCCCGACTCCGGTGACCCTCCCACAATAGGCCGTGGCCGTAGACTTGCGGGTTGTGACCACTCGCCTTCCCGCCGCCGTCCTGTGGGACATGGACGGCACCCTCGTCGACACCGAGCGCTACTGGATGGCGGCCGAGGAGGAGCTCGTCGAGTCCTTCGGCGGCCGCTGGACCTCTGAAGACGCGCTCGGGGTCGTCGGAGCCGGCCTCTGGGATGCCGCGCGGGTGTTCCAGGCGGCGGGCGTCGACCTCGACGCCGACACGATCGTGGAGCGACTCACCGCGCGCGTCCAGGAGCAGCTCGCCGAGCACGGCGTGCCGTGGCGACCCGGCGCGCGCGAACTGCTCGAGGCCCTGCGCGAGGCATCGATACCCACCGCGCTCGTCACGATGTCGGTGCGATCGATGGCCGACGACATCGTGGCCGCGATCCCGTTCGAGGCGTTCGACGCGATCGTCACCGGCGACTCGGTCGAGAATCCGAAGCCGCATCCCGAGCCGTACCTCGCGGCGGCCGAGGCGCTCGGAGTCGACATCCGCGCGTGCGTCGCCATCGAGGACTCGCCGGCGGGCCTCACCTCGGCGTGGGCTGCGGGCGCGGTCGCGGTCGGCGTGCCGAACATCCTGGGGCTCGATGAGGCGCCCTCCCACGTGCTGTGGTCGACGCTCGCCGACAAGTCGGTGGCGGATGTCGCGGCCGCCCTCGAGGCTCGGGATGCACGCGGTACGCGAGATGCACCGGGGGTCATCGCGTGACCGACAGCCGTGGCGAGCGCAGTGGACCGTTCCGCGCGGGCGACCGTGTGCAGCTCACCGGCCCCAAGGGGCGGTTGCACACCATCACCCTGGAGCCGGGCAAGCTGTTCCACTCGCACAAGGGCCCGATCGCGCACGACGACCTCATCGGACGCCCCGACGGCTCGGTCATCACCAACCAGGTCGGGGTCGAGTACCTCGCGCTGCGGCCGCTCCTGAGCGATTTCGTGATGTCGATGCCCCGAGGAGCCGCCATCGTCTATCCGAAGGATGCCGCGCAGATCCTCGCGCAGGCCGACATCTTCCCCGGCGCCACCGTCGTCGAGGCGGGCGTCGGCTCGGGGGCCCTGTCGCTCTGGCTCCTTCGGGCGATCGGCGCGGCCGGTCGCCTCCTCTCCTTCGAGCGCCGCGACGAGTTCGCCGACGTCGCCCGGGCCAACGTGGCGACGTTCCACGGCTACGACCCCGAGAACTGGTCGATCACGCTCGGCGATCTCGCCGAATCGCTGCCCGAACAGGCGACCGCGGCATCCGTCGACCGTGTCGTGCTCGACATGCTCGCGCCGTGGGAGTGCATCGACGCCGTCTCGACCGCCCTGAAGCCGGGCGGAGTGCTGCTCGTCTACATCGCGACGGTCACGCAGCTCTCGCGGGTGGCCGAGGCGATCCGTGCGACCGGCGAGTACACCGAGCCGCAGTCATCCGAGACGATGGTGCGCGGATGGCACGTGCAGGGGCTCGCCGTTCGGCCCGACCACCGCATGATCGCCCACACCGGGTTCCTGCTCACCGCCCGTCGGCTCGCACCCGGCACCGTGCTGCCCGAGCTCAAGCGCCGCCCGTCGAAGACCGAGTTCAGCGACGAGGACGTGGAGGCGTGGACGCCCGGCGCGCTCGGCGAGCGGACGGTCAGCCCGAAGGCGCTCCGCAAGCGCGTCCGAACGGCGGATGCCGCAGCAGAGCAGTCCCGCGTCGTCGACCCCGAGGGCGACCGGCCCGAACCCCCAGCCGATGCCGGGTAGTCTTTCATCGCCCCTCCGCGACCCATCGAAGAATCGAGGATCAGTGCGCTCGTCTCTCGCGCTCATCGCCACCGCCGGCCTGGTCGCCGTCGCCCTGTCTGGCTGCGCCCCGGCACCCACACCCCAGGCATCGCCCGGCCGGTCCTCCGACCTGGTCACCGTGCGAGGGGACTTCGGCGAGGCCCCGCGCGTCGAATTTCCGACGCCGCTGGCGCCGCAGGAGACGCAGTGCACCGAGGTCATCGCTGGCGACGGCGAGCTGCTCGCCGACGGCCAGCAGGCGCTCGTCGGTCTTGCCGTGTACAACGGCCGCACCGGCGAGGACATCGAGTTGGCCGGGTTCGGCGACGAGGAGCCGGTGCCGGTCGTCGCGGGTCGGGCGGGCCTGCCCGGAATCGCGAAGGGGCTGAGCTGCGCGAGCGAGGGCTCCCGCGTCGCTGTGGTGGTGCCGCCCGCCGATGGGTTCGGTGAGCAGGGCAACCCGTCGCTCGGGATCGAGCCCGGTGACAGTCTCGTGATGGTCATCGACGTGCGCGACGCATTCCTCACTCGCGCGAACGGCGCCGTCCGGCTGAGCCGCGACGGCTTCCCGGCCGTGGTGCTCGCACCCGACGGTCGCCCCGGTATCACCGTGCCGAAGACCGAAGCACCGACCAC
Source organism: Agromyces sp. (assembly GCA_036378815.1). Classification (GTDB taxonomy): domain Bacteria; phylum Actinomycetota; class Actinomycetes; order Actinomycetales; family Microbacteriaceae; genus Agromyces. The sequence goes on from DASUVU010000251.1 coordinate 2,778, forward strand.
CGAGACCGCGCAGGTCGAGGTGCTGAAGGCGGGGAACGGCCCGGTCGTCGAATCGGGCGACCGCGTGGTGGTGCATTACACCGGCGTCACGTGGGATGACAACAAGGTGTTCGACTCGAGTTGGGAGAACGGCGTGCCGGCGACGTTCGTCGTCTCCGACGGCGACGACTCCGAGGTCATCCCCGGCTTCGCCGACGCCGTCATCGGGCAGAAGGTCGGGTCGCAGGTCGGCGTGATCGTGCCTCCGTCCGAGGGGTACGGCGACCAGCAGTCCGGACGGATCCCGCCAGGCTCGACCCTGTTCTTCGTGATCGACATCCTGGGGGTCGTCTGAGCCGGCGACGGCGCCCGGGCCTTGCGCCCCGGCCAGTATGATCGCTTCTGTGTCGGGAGCATCGCGCAACGGTGAGCCGAGGATCCCGGTCGAAGATCGGCTCTTCAGCCTGGTGCTCGCGCTGCTCGCCACCGAGGCGGGCCTGCTGAAGTCCGAGATCCTCTCGTCGGTCCGCGGATACGCCGAGCGCTACGACGCGGCAGGGCAGAATGCGAACCTCGAGCGCCAGTTCGAACGTGACAAAGACGACATCCGCGAACTCGGCATCCCCCTCGAGACGGTCGAGTCGCCCGATCGCCCCGGCGACAACCAGGCCCTGCGATACCGCATCCCCAAGGGCCAGTACGACCTGCCCGACGCGGTGCGCTTCACTCCCGACGAACTCACCCTCCTGGGCCTCGCCGCCGAGGTCTGGCGTGAGGCGTCGCTCTCGGCAGACTCGCAGCGTGCGCTCACGAAACTCCGCTCGCTCGGCATCGAGCCGCGCGAGCCGGTGATCGGCTACGCGCCCCGGCTGAGGGTGCGGGATGCCGCGTTCGAGCCGCTGCGCCAAGCCCTCGATCGCAGGCAGACCGTGCGATTCCGGTACTTCAAGCCGGGGGAGGGCGCCCCGCGTGAGCGCACCGTCGACCCGCTGGCGGTCGTCCTGCACGAAGGCCGATGGCACCTGCACGGCTACGACCACGGCGTCACCGCGCCGCGCACGTTCCTGCTCTCCCGCATCATCGGCCCGGTCGAGCAGGTGCCCGGCATGACGTTCGACCCGCCTCCGGCCGACATCCAGGACCGCATCCTCGCCGAGCTCGACGAGTTGCGGCTGCGGAACGTCGCCGACCTGGCCGTCAGCGCAGGGAGCGACGCCGAGGTCCGGCTCGGCAAGCGCGCCGTGCTCGGGGATGAGGACGCCGGGGTGATCCGCCTGCACTTCACGGATGCCGCGGCCTTCGCCGACGAGCTCGCCGCCTACGGTCCCGAGGTGCGGGTCATCGCACCGGCCGAACTCCGTGAGGCGGTGCGCGAGCGGCTGTCTGCGGTGGTCTCCGCCCATCGCGACGCCGGAGGTGCATGATGGCCCGCCGACCCAGGCCGCTGAAGGCGCCCGACAAGCTCGTGTTCCTGCTCTCGTTCGTGCCGTACCTCCTGGAGCGACGGGTCGTAGACGTCCGCGAGGCGGCGAAGCACTTCGGCATGACCGACGAGCAGATCCGCGACGCGGTGCGCCTCATCGCGACATCCGGCCTGCCCGGCTCGACCGGCACCTACCAACCGAACGACCTCTTCGACATCGACTGGGATTCGTTCGAGGACGACGACGTCATCGTCATCGTCCACCACGTGGCGATCGACGACGCCCCTCGGCTGTCCGCGCGCGAAGCCGCCGCCCTCATCGCGGGGCTCCAGTACCTCAGCGCCCTCCCCGAGAATGCGGGCAGCGCGTCGCTCGCATCGCTCATGGCGAAGCTGACCGCCGGGGCATCCGCGGCCCCCAGCCGACTCGCGGTGGCCGAGACCGAGGCCGACGAGTCGCTGTCGCTCATCCGCGAGGCGGTCGCCGAGGGCCGTCAGGTCGAGTTCGACTACCTCAACGCCCGCGGCGAGGCCGGCAGGCGTCGCGCGGATCCGCTGCGCATCATCTCGCAGGACGCCGACTGGTACCTGCAGGCGTACTGCCACACACGCGAGGACGTGCGGAACTTCCGCGTCGACCGCATGAGCAACCTCGAGCTGACCGACGAGCCGATCGGCGATCATTCGCAGGTCGCGATGCCCGACACCCTGTTCCAGGGGTCCGACACCGACCTCGACGTGATCGTCGACGTCTCACCGGCCGCGTTGCCGCTCCTCGCGGACTACCTCGCCGACTCGCGCTCCCGGGAGGTCGACGGGCGCCTTCGCGTGACCCTGCGGCTCGCCCACGTGCACGGACTGAAGCGTCTCGTCGCAGGGCTGCCGGGGCTCGTCACCGTCGTCGCGCCGGCAGAGGCGCGGGCCGCGGTCGCGGACTGGGCCGAGGCCGGTCTGGCGGGCTACAACGATGCCGCGGCTCAAGACGGGTAGACTGTCGCGCAAGACCCCACTGAGAACGGACAACACCTATGTGGCAAGGCTTCACTGGTTGGCACGCGCTGATCATCCTCGTGGTCATCCTGCTGCTCTTCGGTGCCCCGAAGCTTCCGGCCCTCGCCCGTAGCCTCGGACAGTCGATGAAGATCCTGAAGAGCGAAGTGCGTCCCGAGAAGGACGAGACCGCGACGACCGACGGAACGACCGCGACGAGCGACGCGGCCCCGACCGAGGCGACGGCGGGCCAGGCGAAGGCGGGCCAGGCGAAGGCCGACGAGGCCGACACCGGCACGAGTCGCTGACTCCGATGACCGCGGTGAAGGATCGCGGGGAGAAGAACCGCGAGAAGCGGATGTCGCTCGGGGCCCATCTCCTCGAGCTGCGCAAACGACTCTTCATCTCGGCGATCGCGATCGTGCTCGGCGGCGTGGCCGGGTGGGTGCTGACCGATCTGTTCGTGTGGGAGGCCATCCAGGAGCCGGTCGAAAAGGTGGCCCAAGCGCAGGGCGGTAACACGGGCATCATCTTCCCGACGATCTCGAGCGCCTTCGACCTGCGCCTGCAGATCGCGCTCACGCTCGGCCTCGTGATCTCAGCCCCGGTGTGGCTCTACCAGGTCTTCGCGTTCCTCGTCCCCGGGCTCAATACGCGTGAGCGCAAGTTCACGTTCGTCTTCTTCGCGACGGCGATCCCGCTCTTCTTCGCGGGTTGCGCAGCAGGCTGGTTCGTGCTGCCGAACATCGTGCGACTCATGACGAGCTTCGTGCCCGAGGGCGCACAGTCCCTGCTCACGGCGAAGGAGTACATCGACTTCGTCCTGAAGCTCGTCGTCGCGATCGGTGTCGCGTTCGTCGTACCGGTGTTCATCGTGCTGCTGAACTTCGCGGGCGTCATCAGCGCTGCGGCCATCATCAAGTCATGGCGTGTCGCGATCCTCGTCATCGTGCTGTTCACCGCGATCGCCACGCCATCGGCCGACGTCATCTCCATGTTCCTCCTCGCGATTCCGATGGTCGCGCTCTACTTCGCGGCCTGGTTCATTGCACGCCTGCACGACAAGCGAGTGGAGCGTCGCAACCGGCTGGAGTTCGAAGGGGCGGTCTAGCCCGGGCGGTCCGGTTTCGGGGCTGTCTAGGCTGGAGGGGTGATGAGCCTCTCCCCGGCCGAGCGATACGCGATCTCTCGCGAGCAGCGCCGGCAACCGCGACTCGTCGAGTTCGCCTCACGGCTCCGCTTCGACCTCGACCCCTTCCAGCGCGCCGGATGCGCCGCACTCGACGAGGGGCGGAGCGTGCTCGTCGCCGCACCCACGGGCGCGGGCAAGACCGTCGTCGCGGAGTTCGCGGTGTTCCTCGCGATGCAGGAACCCGGTGCGAAGGTGTTCTACACGACCCCGATCAAGGCGCTCAGCAACCAGAAGTTCCAGGAATTCGTCGACGAATGGGGCGCCGAACGGGTCGGCCTCCTCACCGGAGACACGAACGTGAACTCCGGTGCGCGCATCGTCGTCATGACGACGGAAGTGCTCCGGAACATGCTGTATGCGGATTCGCCGCTCCTGGACCGGCTCGCGTACGTCGTGATGGATGAGGTGCACTATCTGGCCGACCGCTTCCGCGGCGCGGTCTGGGAGGAGGTCATCATCCACCTCCCCGAGGAGGTGCGTCTCGTCTCGCTCAGCGCGACCGTGTCGAACGCCGAGGAGTTCGGAGACTGGTTGCAGGCCGTGCGGGGCGACACGGACGTGATCGTGTCGGAGGAGCGCCCGGTGCCCCTCGAGCAGCACGTGCTGGTGAAGTCGAAGCTGATCGACCTCTTCGATTCATCCGGACAGGCGGCGACGAATCGTGTGAATCCCGAGTTGCAGCGCCTCGCCCGGTCGGGTGGCCGTTCGATCTCGTCGCGGTCGGCGCGGGGGCGTCGTGGCAGTGATCGGGGGCGATTCCACCAGCGCTCCAACGAGGAGACGCGTCTCGACCGACCCGGTGTCGTCGAACTGCTCCACGGCAAGCACCTGCTGCCCGCGATCGTGTTCATCTTCTCGCGGGCGGGGTGCGACCAGGCCGTCCGCCAGGTGCTCCGCTCCGGCATCCGTCTGACCGACGCGGCGGCGCGCGATGAGATCCGGTCGATCGTCGAGGAACGCGCCCGGATGCTCCGCGACGAGGACCTGGCGGTACTCGGATACTGGGAATGGCTGGAGGGACTGCAGCGCGGCGTCGCGGCACACCATGCCGGAATGCTGCCGGCCTTCAAGGAGATCGTCGAGGAGCTCTTCCAGCTGAAACTGCTCAAGGTCGTCTTCGCCACCGAGACGCTGGCGCTGGGTGTCAACATGCCCGCCCGGTCGGTCGTGCTCGAGAAGCTGGAGAAGTTCAACGGCGAGGCACGCGTCCCGATCACGCCGGGGGAGTACACGCAGCTCACCGGGCGAGCGGGTCGCCGCGGCATCGACGTCGAGGGACACTCGGTGATCCAGTGGGCGGACGGACTCGACCCAGAGGCCGTCGCGTCGCTGGCCTCGCGCCGCAGCTACCCGCTGAACTCGAGCTTCAAGCCGACCTACAACATGGCCGTGAACCTCGTCGACCAGTTCGGGCGCGAGCGCACGCGACAGATCCTCGAGCTGTCGTTCGCGCAGTTCCAGGCCGATCGTGCCGTCGTCGACCTTGCACGCACCCTGCGCAAGCAGGAGGAGTCGATGTCGGGATACGAGGAGGCGATGCGCTGCCACCTCGGGGACTTCGGCGAGTATGCGTCGATCCGCCGGCGGATCGGCGAGCTCGAACGACAGTCGTCGAAGGGCAATCCGACCCATGCGCAGCGGGAGCGGATGCAGCGCGAGCTCGCCGCGGTCCGCAAGACCATGAGGGCGCATCCCTGCCACGGGTGCGCGGAACGCGAGCAGCATGCACGCTGGGCCGAGCGCTGGTGGCGACTGAAGCGGGAGCATGACGACCTGTCACGCCAGATCCGCAGTCGCACCGGGCAGGTCGCGAAGCGCTTCGACCGGGTGGCGGAGGTGCTGGAGCGCCTCGGTTACCTCGAACGTGACCGCAACGGCGCGCTCGTCTCGTCGTCGGCCGGCCGCATCCTCAAGCGCATCTACGGTGAGCGCGACCTGCTCGTGGCCGAGTGCCTTCGGCTCGGACTCTGGGATGATCTGGATGTGCCGTCATTGGCGGCGATGGCCGCGGCGCTCGTCTACGAGCCCCGGCGAGACGACAGCGGTGAGCAGTTCCGTCTGCCGCGGGGTCGATTCCGCGACGCCTTCGATCGCACGACGGACGTCTGGGCCGAGCTCGACGACCTGGAGCGCGAGCATCGGCTGGCCGGCAGCGAGCAACCGTCACCGGCGCTCGCGCAGGCGATGCACGCCTGGGCGGGCGGAGCCGGTCTCGGGCCCGTGCTGGCGGACACCGAGCTCGCGGCGGGCGACTTCGTCCGGCTCGCGAAGCAGGTCGTCGACCTGCTCGACCAGGTCTCGATCGTGGCCGACGCCGAGCTGGGGGCCACCGCCCGTGCGGCGATCGACGCCGTCCGTCGTGGCGTGGTCGCCTACGGTTCGGTCGGGTGAGTCCACCCGGTTCCCGTCGCTTAGGCTGAGCGGGTGCCCGAGAACGATCCGCGTCCGCTGCTGCCGCTGTGGGTCGCGGTGCTGGCGTCGATCGCCGGCGGCCTCATCTACGATCTCGGCTTCCCCGGAGTGGGCATCTGGCCGCTGGCCTTCGTCGGCATCGCCCTGGCCCTCGTCAGCCTCATCGGCAGGGGCTCGTGGGGCGCGTTCCATGTCGGCCTGGCGTTCGGACTCGCGTTCTACCTGCAGCAGGTCTCGTGGACCTCGCTCTACCTCGGACCCGTGCCCTGGATCGCGCTCTCGGTGCTCGAGTCCCTGTTCGTGGCAGGCGGTGCCGTGCTCATCGCGCTCGCCTATCGGTGGGTCCCTCGTGCCTCGCCCTCCCGTTGGGTACGGCTGACCTGGCTTCCGTTGCTCGTCGCCGGAGTCTGGTGCGTACGCGAGGCCGCAACCGGCTCGATCCCGTACGGCGGCTTCCCGTGGGGACGGGCGGCCCTCAGCCAGTCGCAGAGCCCGTTCGCCGACGTGGTCTCATGGGTGGGCTCGACCGGACTGGGCTTCATGATGGTGGCCATCGTCGCCGGCGTGATCGAGTGGGTGCGGCTCAGAGGCTGGCAGGACCTGCGCTCGGCCATTCCCGTCGCGACGCTCGCGTTGGTGGTCGTGCTCGTCCCGGCGTGGCCGACGACGGCGATCGGTGACCTCCGTGTCGCGAGCGTGCAGGGGAACGGGCCGAGCGGGTACTTCGACGAGCGCGAACCCGGGGACGTGCTCGCCGCCCAGCTCGCCGCCACCGAACCGGTGCTCGACGAACCCGGCATCGACGTGCTCCTCTGGCCCGAGGGCGGGTCCGACATCGACCCGACCCGCAGCGAGGCGACGGCGCGGATCTTCGACGACCTCAGCGAACAACTCGACGCACCGTTGGTGATGAACACCGTCACGATGCGCGACGACCGGTTCTACAACACGTCGATGCTGTGGCGCGCCGGCGAGGGCGCGGTCGACATCTACGACAAGCGGAACCCGGTTCCCTTCGGCGAGTACATTCCCGACCGGTGGTTCTTCGATGCCATCGCAGGCGACCTGACCGGCCTGATCCAGCGTGGCTACACTCCCGGCACCAACGCGCCGGTCTTCGATCTCGGCGACGCGATCACCGGGCTCGCGATCTGCTTCGACGTCATCTACGACGAGCTCATCTGGGAGGGCGCGCGCGACGGCGCGCAGCTCTACATGTTCCAGACGAACAACGCCGACTTCCGTCACACCGACGAGAACGAGCAGCAGCTCGCGATCGCACGGCTCCGTGCGATCGAGACGGGCCGGTCCGTCGTGAACATCTCAACGGTGGGCACCAGCCAGGTCATCGACCCGACGGGGCGCACCATCGACGGGTTGCCGGCCTACGAGCCGGGCGCGATGGTCACGGAGGTCGAGCTGCGTGACGGGTTGACGCCGTCG
>DASUVU010000252.1:0-12227 GCA_036378815.1 Agromyces sp.
GTGGCGGTGCGGGCGAGGGCGGCGGCGACTCCCGAGGCGATGCCCATGAACGCCAGCTCGACGACGACGAGCACCCAGAAGTCCTTCTGCCCGGAACCCGCGCCCCGCGTCATCCGTGCGATCAGGAATCGGCGCTGCACCGCGCCGAAGAGGCCGAGCGCGATGAGCGCCGCGACTTTCGCGAGCACGAGAACGCCGTACTGGGTGGCGAGTTGGTCCCACGTGCCGATCCGCAGGGCGGCACTGGTGTAGCCCGAGAGCGCGACGACGATGAAGCAGACCAGGGCGACGGTGGAGTACCGCGCGAGCACCTCGGGAAGTCGATCGGCGCCGAACTGACGGCGCAGCAGCACGATCGTGAGGAGTCCGCCGAGCCACGCGGCCGCGAACACCAGGTGCAGCCCCAGGCCGGTGACGGCGGCGTCGTGGCCGGCCGCGCCCGCGGCGTGGCCCTGCTGCGCCATCGGCACGAGCGACGCCACCGCGAGCACGGCCACGAACACGAGGGCCGTGTGGTTGCGCACCGCGAAGCACAGCACCGTGACCGCCGCGGCGACGAGGGTCGTGGTGAGCCAGGCGCGTCCGAGCTCGATCGTGGTGATGAACTGTCCGAGCCGCGCCCCGAACTCGTTGCCGAGGTCGACGGGCATGCCCGTGACGACGATGAAGGTGAACACCCCGGTCGCGGCGCTGGCCACGGTGAGCACCGCAGCGGATGCCGCAGCCACGTCGAGCGCGAGGTCGAACTCGCGTCGCTTCGGGCTGAGCGCCCACAGCGCGAGCACGAGCGCGCCGATCATTCCGGCCGCGCCGAGGTTCACCATGAGCTTCGAGACGGGAAGCCCCCACCGGGCGACCGGGCCAGGATCCTGGATCGGCAGCGGCGCGGCCCCGCCGCCGTACGCGAGGCTCGCGACGAGCGCGAACAGCGCGACGGCGAGGAGCACGGCAGGGCCGAGCACGCGGACAGAGCGGGGCACAAAACCAGCCTAGACGGCGCGGCTGGCGCCGCGGCCCCGCCGACGGCGACGGAGCGCCCGGGCCCGGCGGGCCCGCCGCCTAAGCCCCGCGTCCGCACCCACGCGGGACCGCTGATGCAGGAAACGCTGATGCAGGAAACGAGGACCTTGCCCGCTCGTGGGGGCGGGCAAGGTCCTGATCTCCTGCGTTCGGCGCGCCGGCGGGGCGCGTCTCGCGCGCGCAGACGGCGACGGGGCGCCCGGCTCTCGCCGCGCGCCCCGTTCGAACCCGGATGCTACTTGACGGCAGCCTTGAGCTTCGAGCCCGCCGAGATCTTGACCGAGTGGCCGGCCGGGATGTCGATCGTGGCGCCGGTCTGCGGGTTGCGGCCGGTGCGAGCGGCGCGGGACGTGCGCTCAACGGCGAGCCAGCCGGGAATCGAGACCTTGGTGCCCGACTTGACGGACTCGGAGAGCGCCTCGAAGAGACCGCCGAGCACGGAGTCGACGGTGGCCTGGCTCTGGCCGGTCGACGCAGCGATCTTCGCGACGAGCTCGGTCTTGTTCAGCGACTTGTCAGCCATTGAGTGTCCTCCTCGGACTTTCGCTGTTCGGTACAGCTATCGATGAGAGTCGGGAACGACCGTTCAACCGCCCCCGTGGCCGTCAGGCCGCCTCGAATGTAACAGAGATGCGCGGAATCTCGCGGATTTCCGGGACTTTTCGAGCGATCTCACCGCAAGTGCCGGCAGCCCCGAACCCACTCCCGGGGTCGATTCGCGCCATCGATACGTCCATGAGGGGGTCACCGTGTCGGAGAAGGACCCTCGGAACGGATGCCGCAGCCGCCGACGCCCAACCAGCCCACCTCCGGTGGGACGACGAAGGGCACGTCCGTGAGGACGTGCCCTTCGTGGAACGCGGGTGCCTACCAGCTCGACTTGGTGATGCCGGGCAGCTCGCCGCGGTGGGCCATGTCGCGGAAGCGGACGCGCGAGACGCCGAACTTCGTGAGCATGCCACGGGGGCGCCCGTCGATGGCGTCACGCGAACGCAGGCGCACCGGCGACGCGTCGCGGGGAAGCTTCTGCAGGCCACGACGAGCGGCCTCGCGGCTCTCGTCGGTGCCGTTCTCGTCGACGAGCGCCTTCTTCAGCTCGAGGCGCTTGGCCGCGTACCGGTCGACGATCACCTTGCGCTGCTCGTTGCGCGCGATCTTGCTCTTCTTCGCCATGTCTTAGCGCTCCTCTCGGAAGTCGACGTGCTTGCGCACCACGGGGTCGTACTTCTTGAGCACGAGACGGTCGGGGTTGTTGCGGCGGTTCTTGCGGGTCACGTAGGTGTACCCGGTGCCGGCCGTCGACCGGAGCTTGATGATGGGGCGGATGTCCTGTGCCTTCGCCATCAGAGCTTCACCCCCCGAGCCTGCATGTCCTTCACGACGGCTTCGATGCCGCGAGCGTCGATCACCTTGATGCCCTTGGCGGACACGTTCAGCGTGACGTTACGACGCAGCGACGGCACGTAGTAGGTCTTCTTCTGCACGTTCGGGTCGAAGCGGCGCTTCGTCCGGCGGTGCGAGTGCGAGATGTTGTGCCCGAAGCCGGGAACGGCTCCAGTCACCTGGCACACTGCTGCCATTGGTCTTTCCTCCAATACCGAGGGGCGGATGCCCCTCCCAAGGTCTCTTGTCTGCAGACGCAACCCCATCCGCTCGCGCGGTTCGATACTGGGGGGTTGTCCACGGTCTGAGCGGTGGAAGCGCCCAGCCAACGGAAAAGCTTAGCAGACGGCCGGATCGCGGCGGAAATCGAGCGGATGCCGCGACCGGGCGCTCATCGGTCGGGGAAGTCCACGATGCTGCCGTACAGCGGGTAGGCCTCGGAGAGCTCGCGAGACTCGGGCGAGATCACGAGTTCATCGCCCGTCAACGCCGAGAAGTCCACGGTACCGACGAGGGTGAACCGGTCGTGGACGAATGGCAGGCTCCGACCCGCGAAGAGGTCGGGCTTGTCGAGGAGGCCGAAGTGCAGGTGCGGACCCTGGGAGGGTCCGGTGTTCCCGAGCCTGCCGAGGACGTCCCCCACCTCGACGGCATCGCCGACCGCCACCGTGAGGCTGTTCGGCTGCAGATGCCCGTAGGCCGCGTAGACGTCGGGGGCGATCTCGAGGATCACCTGGTTGCCGCCGAAGCCCTCCTTGGTCTCGGGAGGCGTGGAGTTGAACGGGATCGACTCCGGAACGCCGTCGTTGACCGCGACGACGGTTCCGTCGGCGACGGCCAGCACGTCCGCTCCGAAGTCGTAGAACTGTTCGTTGGTGCTCCCGTCCCCGTCGTACACGCGATCGCCCTTCACCAGGGCCCAGTCGATGGCGAAGGTCTCGGCCGTCGCGATGCGGAGCCCGTCGATCGAGAGTCGAAGGTCGCGGTGGACGTTCGGCGAGCAGCAGGCGGAGGTGGCGAGCCATCCGTCGCCTGCGACCGGTGGTGCGATCACCGTGGCGTCACTGCGGTCGACGACGACCTCGGGACCGTGCACGACGTGATCGTCGATGATCACGGCACCGGCCAGGCCCTCGGGCAGCGTGTACTCGATCCGGTGCGTCACGCGCTCGGGCACGTCGCCGGGCGGCAGCATCAGGTCGACGTCCACCGACACGGCTGCCGACGCGGCGACCACGGGGGACGGTGCATGCGTGTACAGCGACTGGGTCGCTTCCGCGAGGGTGTCCCCCTCGATCTGCTGGAGCTCTGCGCCATCCGGGCCGATGACCGTCACCCCCGTCAACGTCACTGGATCGCTGAAGACGTTGACGACGAGGAGCGCGTACTCGACGTGATCCATCTCGTCGCTACCGAGGACGACCTGCGCATCGTGGATCGGCTGGACCAGGATCGCGCTCACCTGGTCGGCCTGCTCGGGCCGATCGGGCGCCGCCGTCGCCGAGCCCGGCGTCTCCGTGGCATCCTTCGCATCCGGCGTCGACGTCGACACCACGTCGACGAAGCCCGAGCACGCGGTCGTCGCGATCGCAACCGCAACGAGGGCGGCCGGGAACAGCACGGATCGAATTCGCATCAGGCCATCCCCCATCAGCGGTCGACCTTCCCCGCCCGCCGCACCGGCTGATCGCTCGGATGCGGGCACCCCTCGGCGGTGGAGGCCTGTGAGTGACGTGTTCACTGTCACTCTACGCGGGGCTGTCAAGAGGCGGCTGCGGCGCGGCATCCGGAAGCGTAGCCTTCGCCCATGGCGACGTGGGACGACGTGCGTGAAGTGGCGCTCGCCCTGCCCGACGCGAGCGAGCACGTCTCGCGGGGCAGCGCGCAGTGGAAGGTGCACGCCAAGGGCTTCGTGTGGGAGCGGCCCCTGCGGCGCGCCGATCTCGAGTCGCTCGGGATCGCGGAGCAGCCCGGACCGGTGCTCGGCGCGAAGACCGAGGACGAGGCGGTGAAGCTCGCACTCATCGCGGAGGATCCGACGGTGTTCTTCACGACGCCGCACTTCGACGGCTACGCCGCCGTGCTCGTGCACCTCGACCGCATCTCGCGACGCCGGCTCGGCGAGCTGGTCGCCGAGGCGTGGGCCGCCGCCGCGCCGGCACGGCTGCTTCGCGAGCACCTCAGGGACGAGCCCGACTGAGTCGAGGCCATGACCGGCGGATGCCGCGGCGAGAGGTCGGGCCGCGGCATCCGTTGCTCACCCCCTCGGAATCGTGCGCCGCGACAGCAGCGCCGCGACGAAGAAGCACACCGCACCGAGGGCCGTGCCCGCGTTGGCGAGGACCTCGTTGAGGAGGTCGCCGCTGTCGGGGATCACGTACGCACCGACCGCCGAGGCGCCGAACGCGATCGAGCCGAGGAGGTTCAGGCCCGTGCCGTGCCACGTGCGCGCGTCGGTGTCCCAGAGTTGCCCGCGATCCTTCGTCGCGACGACCGCGAGCGTCGACGACACGAGGAAGGCGATCGAGCCCCAGGCGTCGGGGCGCCAGCCGATGCCGACGGCGTCGGGTCGTGCGATGGCTGCGGCGAGCGCGGCCGCGGTCGAGAGGTTGAACAGCAGGGTTCCGGCGAACTGGATCGCGGCCGCCCACCAGTCGGCACGGTCGGCGCGGTTCATGCGCGCGTGCGGCAACGTGCGGCCACTGAGGCTCAGCTGGATGAACGCCGCGAGCGTGAAGAAGATCGAGCCGATGAAGAACGTGAGGTTGGCGCCGACGGCGCCGAGCCAGTCGGCGTACCAGGGCAGCGCCCCCACGAAGAAGCACAGCGATCCGACCGCGAAGCCCCACGCCTCGCGGCGCAGGCGCCTCACCGTGGTGGTCGCCGGGCGGGCCGTGTCGCTCACGGGATCTCCCCGCTCAGGTCGTGTTCGCGCGCTCACGTCGCGTTCGCGCGGTCTCAGTGGTGGAAGGTCGGACCGATCCCCGGGTGCGGCATCGGCTGTTCGAGGGCGTCGAGATACGCCGTCTCGAGGCGGATGTCCCGCAGGAGGTCCTCCGCCAGGTCACGGCTCAGCCCATTCCGGCACACGATGCGCATGACCGTCTCGTCGGCCTGGTCACCCGACAGCGGGTAGGCGGGCACGAGCCAACCTCGGATGCGCAGCCGCTCCGACAGGTGGTAGAGGTTCCACTTGTCGGTATGACCCGCCTTGAGCCGCCACGCGAAGACCGGGATGTCGGTGCCCTCGGTGAGCAGCTCGAATGCGTCGAGCTCGCCGATGCCATGCGAGAGGTAGCGCGCGACGTTCTGGCAGGCCTGCTGGATCTCGGTGTATCCGGCACGACCGAGCCGGAGGAACCGGTAGTACTGGAGCAGGACCTGCGCACCCGGACGGGAGAAGTTCAGCGCGAACGTCGGCATCTCGCCGCCGAGGTAGCTCACCTTGAACACGAGGTCCTCGGGCAGCGCCGCCGTGTTGCGCCAGACGACCCAGCCGACACCTGGGTACACGAGCCCGTACTTGTGACCCGAGGTGTTGATCGACTGCACGCGCTTCACCCGGAAGTCCCACTCGAGGTCGGGCTGCAGGAAGGGCGCCACCATGGCACCGGATGCCCCGTCGATGTGGATCGGGATGTCGAGCCCGGTCTTCGCCTGGATGTCGTCGAGCTTCGCGGCGATCTTCGTGACGGGCTCGTACGCACCCGTGTAGGTCACGCCCATGAGCACGACCACGCCGATGGTGTTCTCGTCGACGACGTCCTCCAGGCCGGTGCCGTCCATGAGCGGATGCTCGTCCGAGGTGTCGACGAGTCGCATCTCGACGTCGAAGTAGTTGCAGAACTTCTCCCAGCACACCTGCACGGCCGAGCTCATGATGAGGTTCGGCTTCTCGGTGGACTTCCCGGCAGCCCGGCGGGCGTGCTGCCATCGGCGCTTCAGCGCGAGGCCGCCCAGCATGCACGCCTCGGAGGAGCCGATCGTCGACGTGCCGATGACATCCTCGCGATCCGGCGCGTTCCACAGGTCGGCGAGGATGCGCCAGCAGTACTCCTCGATCGCCGCGGTCGCCGGGTACTCGTCCTTGTCGATCATGTTCTTGTCGAACGCGTCCTTGTACAGGCGATCCGCATGCTCGTCCATCCAGGTGCCGACGAACGTCGCGAGGTTCAGCCGCGCGTTGCCGTCGAGCATCGTCTCGTCGCGCACGATCCGGTACGCGGTGTCGGGCAGCATCGAGCCCTCGGGAATTCGCGTGTACCGGGCGGTGGTGGCCTCGCCCGCGCGAGTGAACGTCGGGGTGAGCGCCTCATCCTGCATGACCATGTCGTCCTCCAGCGGTCTTTCGACTCCCGGTCCCGCGTGGGAATGCGGGAACCCGGGAGGCGTCGTACCCCAGGAGGCGCCCGAACCCCCCGGCCGGTCACCGTCTACCCGGCTGAGGATACGCCGCATGGGCATCGAGCGGCATCACCCTGTTCGCGTGACGCGTTCGGCTTCGGGTGACGCGTTCGGCTTCAGCCGGCGAGCGTCCTCGTGCAGTTCTCGCAGAGCCCGAAGACGTCGACGACGTGTGCCGCGCTCGTGAAGCCGTGCTCGGCGGCCGCGCGCTTCGCCCACGCCTCCACTTCGTCGGCCGCGATCTCGACGGTGAGGCCGCAGTTCCGGCAGATCAGGTGGTGGTGGTGGCCGGTGGTACTGCACGCCCGGTAGAGCGCCTCTCCCTCGGGCGACTGCAGCGAGTCGGCTTCGCCTCGCGCGGCGAGGTCGCCGAGCGCGCGGTACACCGTGGCGAGGCCGATGGGCGACCCCGTCGAATGCAGCGATGAGTGCAGCGCCTGCGCGCTGATGAAGCCGTCGGTGGCGTCGAGCGCCTCGCGAACGGCTTCGCGTTGCCAGGTGTTGCGTCTCATGCGGTGCGTGCGTCCTCTGCGGTCTCCACGGGGATGGCGACTCGGTTCCACGGTAGCCCGCGCACCTTGGAGATGCCCAAGGCGAGCAGGAAGAACGCGGTCGCCGCGAGCGCGATCGACGGGCCCGCGGCGACGGCGAGCGCGCGCGACGCGAGGACGCCGAGGACTCCGGATGCCGCGCCGATCACGGGTGCCGCCAGCAGGATGCCGCGGTATGTCGGCACCACGAGGCGGGCCGCCGCGGCGGGCGCCGCGATGAGCGCGATCGCGAGGATCGCCCCGACGGCCGGCAGGGCGCTCACGACCGTGGCGGCGGTGAGCGCGAGGACGAGCAGCTCGACCGGCCACTCCCGGTACCCGGCCGCCCGGAACCCCGCCTGATCGAACGTCGAGAACGCGATCTCCTTGCCGAAGGCCGCCACCAGCACCACGGCGATGACAGCGACGGATGCCGCGAGCAGAATATCTCCGTCGGTCACGGTGAGGATCGAGCCGACCAGCAGCGACTCCGCCCGAACGGGCACGCCGGGAATGAGCGCCTGCAGCAGCGTGCCCGCGGCGAATCCGCCCGTCAGGACGATGCCGGCGGCGACCTGCGCGCCCTGGCGTCGCACCCTCGCGATGCCGGCCATCACGGCGACGAGCACCACGGATGCCGCGGCAGCGCCGAGCGGGACGCTCATGCCGAGGGCGGCGGCCGCCACGGCGCCCGGGTACGTGCCGTGGGTGAGCGCCTGGGCGAAGAAGGTGCGGCGGCGGAGCACGACCAGGGCGCCGACGAATCCGGCACCGGCCCCGATGACGATGGCCGCGACGAGCGCGCGCTCGAAGAACCCCATCAGCGCCCCTCCCCCACGCGCCGGACCCCGAACGCGGCCAGCACCACCGCGTACCCCACCACGAAGGTCGCGACGACGGTCGCCCCCGCCGGAAGATCGATCCCCGCGCCGACCGAGCCGGCGAATCCGGCCGCGAGCCCCAGCCAGGCGCAGATCGCACCGAACCCCGCCGCGACCGGGAACAGCCACCAGAGTCGCTGGGTGACGAGGCGCGCCGTCGCTCCGGGGACGATGAGCACCGCGAGCACGAGCAGCGTTCCCACGGTGCTGGCCGCGGCGACCACCACGAGGGCGATCGCGCCGTTGAGCACGAGGTCGAGGCGTAACGCCGAATCTCCCGACGCCCGACTGCCCCGGGCATCGAACGCACGGAACAGCTGCTGCTTCATCGTCACGCCGACCGCGGCCAGCGCGATGACGCACACCGCGATGAGCGGCAGCACCTCGGTCGGCGGGATGGTGAGGACGCGGCCGAACAGCAGCGCCTCGAGTTCGCCGGCGTAGTCGTCGCTGCGCGACACCACGATGACGCCGACGCTGAACGCGGCCGTCAGCACGATGGCGATGGCGGCGTCCGACGTGATGCCGGCTCGGTCCAGCCACGTCAGCACGAGTGCCGCGCCGAGTGCTGCGATCGTGGCTCCGGGCACGAGCCCGGCAGTGCCGCCGATCGCGAGTCCGATCGCCAGTCCGGGGAACACGGCGTGCGTGAGTCCGTCGCTGATGAACTCGAGACCTCGGAGGTTGACGAGCACGCCGATCACGCCCGCGACGACGGCGAGCACCAGCATCACGAGCAGCGCGCGCCCCATGAACGGGATCGCGAACGCGCTGAACAGCGCGTCGCCGATGCTCATCGTGCGCCACTCCCCCATCGCCCATCGAACGGATGCCGCGTGCATGCCGTAACCGGCATCAATGGCCCTCGTGCCCGGGAACGACCAGGGTGTGCTCGTCGATCTCCACCTCGACGCCCTCGAAGCACTCCTGCACGTTGCCCAGCGTGAGCACCTCGTCGACGGGTCCGGACGCGAGCTGGGAACCGTTCACGAGCACGACGTTATCGCACACGAGCTGCGCGAGCTCGAGGTCGTGGGTCGAGACGAGCACCGCCACGCCCTGCTGCTTCAGGCGTCGCAGCGTGTCGATGAGCGCCTCGCGGTTCGGCTGGTCGAGCCCGTTGAACGGCTCGTCGAGCAGGAGCAGGCGGGGCTCGGATGCGAGCGCCCTGGCCAGCAGTCCGCGTTGACGCTGACCGCCGGAGAGCTCGCCGAATCGCTTCTTCGCGAGGTCGGTCAGGCCGACCGTCTCGAGGGCCTGACGCACGGCCGCCCGGTCCCCGCGTCCCGGCCAACGGAGCAGGCCCAGCCGGGCGAATCGGCCCTGCATCACGACCTGTTCGAGGCTGATGGGGAAGTCGGGATCGAGCTCTGCGGTCTGCGGCAGGAACCCGAGCATGCCGCGTGCGGCATGGCTCGTCGGGCGCGCGTCAGCTGCGGCATCCGTCGCGTCCACCGGGCCGGTCACCCGGCCGTCGGTGCGCGGTACGAGACCGAGGAGTCCCTTGAGGATCGTCGACTTGCCGGCGCCGTTGGGGCCGATGAGCGCCGTCGCCTCCCCCGACGCCACCTCGAAGTCGAGGCCGGACACGCC
This sequence comes from Agromyces sp., assembly GCA_036378815.1. GTDB lineage: Bacteria > Actinomycetota > Actinomycetes > Actinomycetales > Microbacteriaceae > Agromyces. Next base: position 9,812 of record DASUVU010000252.1, read on the forward strand.
GCCGCCACCGGGATACGTGAACGCCACGCCCTCGAGACGGACCACCGGCGAGTCGGTCATGCGGTCATCATCGCAGGAGCTCGGGGAGCGGGGAAGGCGTGACGCCCCACGACTCGAGGATGAGTCGCGCGTTGTGCAGCTGGCTGCCGACGTACGTCTCGCCGTCGGAACCCGCGGCACCCAGTGAGTCGCCGTAGAGCGCGTCGTCGCCGGAGTACACGGCGACTCCGGCTTCGCGTGCGATCGTCTCGGCGGCCTTCGGTGAGATGGATGCCTCGGAGAACACCGCTCCCGCACCCGTGGCGCGGATGTTCGCGACGAGATCGTCGATCTCGGCGGCGCTCGGTTCGGCGTTGTCGTCGAAGCTCGGGATGACGCTGCCCACGAAGGTGATCTCGTAGGCGTCGATGAAGTAGGTGAACGCGTCGTGGTTGGTCACGAGCAGACGCTGGCCGACGGGCACGGACTCGACGTTCTCGCGGATCCAGGCGTCGACGGCCTCGAGCTCGGAGAGGTAGGCGTCTTCGTTGGCGGTCACGGCCTGCTCGTCGATGCCCGGGACGGTCTCGAGCCCGTCGCCGATGTTGCGCACCATCTGCTGCGCGAGCCGCGGGTCGGTCCAGATGTGGGGGTTGCCCGAGCCATGGTCGTCGCCGTGATCGTCGCCGTGGTCGGCGGCGTCGTGGTCGCCTTCCGTGTGCGTGTCGGTGGCGGAGAGCTCGATGCCTGCGCTCGCATCGATGAGGACGCCGTCGAATCCCGAGGCGCTCACCGCGTCATCGAGCCAGTTCTCGAGGCCGGCGCCGTTGATGACGAGCGCGTCGGCCTCGGCGAGCTCGAGCAGTTGCGCGGCCGACGGGTCGAACCCGTGGGCGCTCTGCCCGGGCGCGAGGAGCTGCGCCACCGTGCCCGACTCCCCCACGAGCTCCCGCGTGAAGTCGCCGACCTGCGTCGTCGTCGCGACCACCGACGGGCCCTGCGTCGCGCCGGCCCCGGATGCCGCGGGAACGGAACAGGACGCCAGCGCGAGCACCGCGGCACCGAGCGCCGCGCCCTGCAGCGTGACCGCGACGGCTCGACGAAACGGGCGGTGAGGCTGCCTGGGCATGCATGAAACGGTACTGCCTAATGATAATGATTGTCAAAAGCAGTAGTCCGGATCGTGACCGTCGGCTGAACCGCAGGCGACGTTGCGTCATATGTGGACAGCGTTCGCGAGGTGTCGTACCGGCATGCGAGCATGAAGCACGTGGATACGACGACGACCCCCATCACGTTGCATCCGTTCACCGTCGCCGACGCCGAGCGCCTGCTCTCCGGCGAGGTCGACCCGCACGACGGGTGGGAGGGCGGCTACGCCTTCACCGACGAACCCGAACTCCTCAGCGAGTACGTGCGAGCGGTGCGCGAATCCGGCGATCCGGCGCCTTTCGGGCCTCATCTCGTGCGCCGATCGCACGACGGCGCGACGATCGGCGGCGTCAACCTCTTCGGTCCGCCGGGCCCCGACGGTGCCGTGGAGTTCGCCTTCGGGCTGGTGCCCGCGGTGCGCGGCCAGGGGCTGGCGATCCACACGGTCGCCGAGACGCTCGAGCTGGCGAAGTCGGCGGGCGCGTCGATCGCACGGGCCGAGTGCGAGATCGCGAACCTGCCCGCACGGCGCGTGCTCGAGCAGGCCGGGCTCGTCGAGGCCATGCGCGACGACGATTCGATCACCTTCGAGATCCGCCTGTGATGGGCGCGGCGCGGCGCTCTCGAAACAGGGCGACACGCCGTGCCGTACGTGAGCACAGGTTCGATCGACCTGCCCCGACAGGCAACTCCTGTTCGCGCCACGCGGGGCCTACTCGAGCAGGAGCGCCGGCTCCTCGATGATCGACGCGACATCGGCCAGGAATCGACTCGCGACATCGCCATCGACGACCCGGTGGTCGAACGAGGCGCCGATCGTGGTGACGAAGCGGGGGCGCACCTCGCCGTCGACGACCCATGGCTTCTGCTTGATGGTGCCGAGCGCGACGATCGCGACCTCGCCCGGGTTCAGGATCGGCGTGCCCGTGTCCATGCCGAACACGCCGATGTTCGTGATCGTGATGGTGCCGCCCTGCATCTCGGCCGGCTGCGTCCTGCCCTCGCGAGCGGTCAGCGTGAGCTGCTCGATGGCCGTCGCGAGCTCCACCATGCTCATCGCCTGGGCTTCCTTGACGTTCGGCACGATGAGTCCGCGAGGCGTCGCCGCGGCGATCCCGAGGTTCACGTAGTGCTTGACGATGATCTCGTCGTCGGTCCATTGCGCATTCACCGACGGATTGCGCCGCACCGCCCAGATCATCGCCTTCGCCATGATGAGGAGCGGTGAGACCTTGACCCCGGCGTAGTCGGGGGAGGCCTTCAATCGCTTGACGTATTCCATTGT
>DASUVU010000253.1:0-2094 GCA_036378815.1 Agromyces sp.
AGGGCCTCCTCGGCCTGCTCTTCGCGGTGATCGTGATCCTCGTCTTCCTGATGTCGGTGCGCGCCACCCTCGTCACCGCGATCTCGATCCCGACGTCGGTGCTCATCACGTTCATCGGCCTGCAGGCGGCCGACTACACGCTCAACGTGCTCACCCTCGGCGCCCTCACGATCGCGATCGGCCGCGTCGTCGACGACTCGATCGTCGTCATCGAGAACATCAAGCGGCACCTGGTCGCCGGGGCCCCGAAGGACACCACCATCGTGCGGGCCGTGCGCGAGGTCGCCGGCGCGATCACGGCGTCGACGATCACCACCGTCGCGGTGTTCCTGCCGATCGCGCTCGTCGAGGGCGTCACGGGCGAGTTGTTCCGTCCGTTCTCGCTCACGGTGACGATCGCGCTGCTCGCGTCGCTGCTCGTGTCGCTCACGATCGTGCCGGTGCTCGCGTACTGGTTCCTGAAGCCCGCCAAGATCCACAAGCACGACGACGCGGGGGAGGCCGCGGCGGCGGCGTTCGTCGACGAGTCGGCGCCTTCGGCCGCTTCGACGGGCTCAGCGGGCGCCGTCGACGAGCTCGAGCACCCGTCTCGCCTCCAGCGCGGCTACCTGCCGATCATCGAGTGGACGCTGCGCCACGGCGTCGTCACGCTCGTGATCGCGGGCCTCGTGCTCGTGGGCACGCTCGCGCTCACGCCCTTCATGAAGACGAACTTCCTCGGCTCGTCGGGCCAGAACACGTTCCAGGTCACGCAGGAGCTGCCGGTCGGCACGAGCCTCGACGCGATGGACGAGGCGTCGAAGCCCGTCGAGCGCACCCTGCTCGACATCGACGGCATCGAGACCGTGCAGACCTCGATCGGATCGGGCGGGCGCGGCCTCGCCGCTGTGCTCGGCGGCGGCAGCGGCGCCACCATCACCTACTCGGTCACGACCGACGAGAACGCCGACCAGGAGGCGCTGCAGGACGAGGTGCGCACGGAGCTCGACGACCTCGGCGACAGCATCGGCGAGATCACCCTCGCCGCCTCGAGCGGCTTCGGCGCCTCGAACGACATCGAGGTCGACGTCACCGCCTCGAACGCCGAGGACCTGCAGGCCGCGACCGACGCGGTGCAGTCGGAGGTCGAGGACCTCGACTCGGTGTCGCAGGTCACGTCCAACCTGTCGGAGTCGCGCGAGTACATCGCGGTCGAGGTGAACCGGGCGGATGCCGCGGCCGCCGGCTACTCGGAGGTCGCCCTCGGCGGCTTCGTCTCGGCGGCCATGCAGCCGCAGTCGGCCGGCTCGATCGTCATCGACGAGAAGACGCTCACGATCTACCTCGAGAGCGAGGACCCGCCCACGACCGTGGAGGAGCTCTCGGCCCTGACGGTGCCCACGGTGGCCGGGCCCGTGCAGCTCGACTCGCTCGCGACCGTCGAGGAGGTCGAGGGCCCCTCGTCGGTGACCACCGTGCAGGGCCTGCGCAGCGCCACGGTGTCGGCGACCCCGAGCGGGAGCGACCTCGGTACGGCCAGCGCCGAGGTGTCGGCGGCCGTCGCCCGCGCCGACCTGCCCGCCGGCGCCACCGCCTCCATCGGCGGCGTCACCGCCGACCAGCAGGAGTCGTTCTCGCAGCTCGGCCTCGCACTGCTCGCGGCGATCCTCATCGTCTACATCGTGATGGTGGCGACGTTCCGCTCGCTGCTGCAGCCGCTGCTGCTGCTCGTGTCGATCCCGTTCGCCGCCACGGGCGCGATCGCCCTGCAGGTCATCACGGGCATCCCGCTCGGCGTCGCGTCGCTCGTCGGCGTGCTCATGCTCATCGGCATCGTGGTGACGAACGCGATCGTGCTCGTCGACCTCGTGAACCAGTACCGCGATCGCGGCATGAACGTGCGCGACGCGCTGCTGCACGGTGCCTCGCGCCGGCTCCGCCCGATCCTCATGACGGCGCTCGCGACGATCTTCGCCCTGCTGCCCCTCGCCATCGGGCTCACGGGCAGCGGCGGGTTCATCTCGCAGCCGCTCGCGCTCGTGGTGATCGGCGGCCTGCTGTCGTCGACGTTGCTGACCCTGCTCGTGCTGCCCGCGCTGTACGACCTCGTCGAGG
>DASUVU010000254.1:0-2616 GCA_036378815.1 Agromyces sp.
GTGCCTTCGCCTCCACATCGCCGTCGGACCAGGCGGGATACGCGGCACGGAGGTTCCCCCGCGCCTCCTGGACCGACGTGTAGGAGTGCTCGACCGCGTCGCGGGTCATCGCCAGCATGCCGTCGAGACCGAGACACGGCGGATCCAGCAGGACCAGCGACCGAGGCCGGAAACCGGCCGCTGGAAGGGCGGCCGCCACTGCCCCGCCCCACGAGTGGCCGAGAACCGCCAGCCGGGTCGAATCAAGGTCCATCGCCCTGATGAAGGAGGCGAGGTCCGCGGCCGTGTCGGCCAACGTGTACCGGCCGTTCCACGGTCCGGTCCCGCCGTGCGCGGGCAGATCCACCGCAATGACCCGTCGTCCGGCGGCTGCCAGGGCCGGCCCGATTCGCCAGTAGACGCCGCCGTCGGACATGATCCCGTGGGCGGCGACCAGCGGCGGGTCCTGCGGATTGCCCCACGAGCGCGCATTCCACCGCATGCCCGCCGCATCGATGGTCGTGCTCTCGCCATCCGGGGCCTCAGCGAGGATCACAACTGCGAGCAACGTCGCGACAGGGTCGGGCAGGTCCGCCCAGGTCGCGGATACGAGCCGGTCATGCTGCCGCGCCACGAAGCTCATCGCCGAATGCTAGGTCAGCGCAGGGGTCGGTCGCGTGCCCTCCCGGAGGTCGGCGGAGATCCTCGACGCGGCGCGAGCAACCCGCTCTGTCACACGCTCTCTGGTTCCCGAGGCCGGGAAGCGGTACGACGGGCCGTGCACGTGAACCGCAGCGAGGACCTCGCCGTCCGGCGCGCGGACGGGTGCGGCGACAGATGCCAGGCCCTCGCTGAACTCATCGCGCACCCAGGCGAACCCGTCCACGGTCACTTGGGCGAGTCGCTCACGGAGCTCGTCGGCCTCGGTGAGTGTCGCCGGCGTGAACGACTCGAGCGGCGTCGCGAGAAAGCGGTCGAGCGCGGCGGGGGCCAGCCCGGCGAGCATCACCTGGCCGGAAGGGACCGCGTGCATCGGGACACGCGACCCCGTCCAGTCGCGGACCTGCACCTCGTGCGCAGTCCCGACCTGGTCGACGTAGTGCACGACCCGACCGTCCGGCACGGACAGCCCGGCAACCTCGCCCACGCTGGTCGCCAGCTCTTCGAGGTGGGGCCGCGCCACCGCGACGAGATCGCGGGTCGGGACGTGGCGCGCGGCGAGATCGGCGATCCGCGGCCCCAATCGGTAGCGCGTGCCGCCGGCCTCCTGCTCGACGGCGCCTTCGTGCCACAGGGCGGTTAACAGGCGCGCGGCCGTGCTCTTCGGGACGCCAACGCGCTGCGAGACCTCGGTCACGCCGATCGGGCCGTCGGCCAGCGCCGACAGCACCGCAAAGGCTCGCTCGATGGACCGGACTCTGGACACGTTGAGGGCCCTGATTTACGCTCCGCACTCGGGCTGTTCCACTATACGGCACCGTTCCGCAATGCGGAACCGCCGCACCGGGCACGAGGACGGGTTCGAGGACGATGGCTCAGGACGACTACGAGGAGATCGATCTCTCCGCGCTGAACGACGACGAGCTCGTCGAGCAGATGCAGAACGACCTCTACGACGGCATGGCCGACGAGATCGTCGAGGGCACGAACATCCTCCTTGGGCGCGGCTGGGAAGCGACCAGGGTCCTCGACGACGCGCTCGTCGCGGGCATGAAGATCGTCGGCATCGACTTCCGCGACGGCATCCTGTTCGTCCCCGAGGTGCTTCTCGCCGCGAACGCGATGAAGGCCGGCATGGCCGTCCTCCGCCCACTCCTCGCCGAGACGGGCGCCGAGCCGATCGGCAAGGTCGTTATCGGCACCGTCAAGGGCGACATCCACGACATCGGCAAGAACCTCGTCGGGATGATGCTGGAAGGCGCCGGCTTCGAGGTCTTCGACCTCGGCATCAACACCGACGCGGACAAGTTCATTGCGGCGCTCGAGCAGCACAAGCCCGACATTCTCGGCATGAGCGCGCTGCTGACCACGACGATGCCGTACATGAAGGTCGTCATCGACGAGCTCAAGAACCGCGGCATGCGCGACGACTACATCGTGCTCGTCGGCGGGGCGCCGCTGAACGAGGAGTTCGGGACGGCTATCGGTGCCGACGCGTACTGCCGCGATGCCGGGGTGGCGGCCGAAACCGCCCGGAGGCTGATCGATGCCAGGCGAGCGGCTGCCTGAGGGCACGCTCCCGCGACGTGTCCTGGTCGTCGGCTGCGGCGCGCTCGGTCGCGAGCTCGTGGCGCTGACCCGCGGTCTGCCCGGCGTCGACCTCACCTGCCTGCCGGCCGACCTCCACAACCGCCCGGAGCGGATCCCCGCGGCTGTCGCCGCGCGGCTGCGTGCGCGAGGAGGTGACTACGACCGCGTGTTCGTCGCGTACGCCGACTGCGGCACGGGCGGGCTGCTCGACCGGATGCTCGAGACCGAGTTCGACGGTGTCGAGCGAATCCCCGGTGCCCATTGCTACGAGTCCTACGCCGGCGCGGCCGCGTTCGCGGCCCTCCAGGACGAGGAGGCCGGCACGTTCTACCTGACCGATTTCCTTGCCCGGAACTTCGAGCGAATCGTGTGGCGCGGCCTCGGGTT
>DASUVU010000255.1:0-5179 GCA_036378815.1 Agromyces sp.
CCTCGGCGACCATGTCGTGGCGATCAAGGAGACCACCACCGAGATGGCGAAGGGCGAGTACGAGATGCTGCGGAGGCTGCAGCGCCTCGAGATTCCGAGCGTCGAGCCGGTCGCCGTCATCACGAACCGGACCGATTCCGACGACGAGACGCTGAAGCCGGTCCTCGTCACCCGGCACCTGCGGTTCTCCCTCCCGTATCGGGCGCTGTTCTCCCAGACCCTCCGACCCGACACCGCCACTCGCCTCGTCGACGCGCTGGCGGTGCTGCTCGTGCGACTGCACATCGTCGGCTTCTTCTGGGGTGACGTGTCGCTGTCGAACACGCTCTTCCGCCGCGATGCCGGCGCGTTCGCGGCGTACCTCGTCGACGCCGAGACCGGAAAGCTGCACGAGGGCGGGCTCTCGGACGGCCAGCGTGAGCACGACCTCGAGATCGCTCGCGTGAACATCGCCGGAGAACTCCTCGACCTCGAGGCCGGCGGACGGGTGACCGACGAGCTCGATCCGGTGCGCATCTCCGACGGCATCGTCGAGGCCTACCGGAGCCTCTGGAACGAGCTCACGGGCATCGAGTCGTTCTCGACGGCAGAGCGGTGGCGCATCAACGAGCGCGTGAATCGCCTGAACGAACTCGGATTCGACATCGAGGAACTCGCGATCAAGACGGATGACTCGGGCACGACCGTTCGCATCCAGCCGAAGGTCGTCGACGCGGGTCACCACCAACGGCGCCTGATCCGGCTCACCGGGTTGGACACGGGCGAGAACCAGGCCCGTCGCCTGCTGAACGACCTCGACTCCTACCGCGCCGCGTACGGGAAGACCGAACTCGACGAGGAGATGGTGGCGCACGAATGGCTCATGCGCGTGTTCGAGCCCGTGGTGCGCGCGATCCCGACGGACCTCCGCGGCAAGCTCGAGCCCGCGGAGGTGTTCCACGAGCTGCTCGAGCACCGATGGTTCATGGCGCAGCAGGCCGGACACGACATCCCCCTCGCCGAAGCGGTGAGCTCGTACGTCAACACCGTGCTCCGTCATCGCCGCGACGAGGCCATGATCGCTCCCGATTCGGGCGCCCTCACGGAGTCGATCGACGTGATGCCACCCGACACCTCCTCCGTCGCGGTCGTCGACCCCGACGACGAGAACGACTGGCGCCTGAACGTCTAGTCGCCCGCCCGTCGTGCCGCGCTCAGCCGGGGCCGTGCCCGTGCCGGCCCGTCACTCGGTCAGTACCCGACGGTGAACCGATCGCGACGGTGCGCCGGGTTCTCGATCTCATCGACGAACGCCACCGCGAAATCGGCGCCCGAGATGTACGACGAGCCGTCGGCGGCTTCGACGACCACGTCGCCGCCCGTCCGGTAGCGACCCGTTCGCTCGCCGGGCTCCCACGCGCCGAACACCTTCGGGGGGTGCACGAAGAACCAGTCCAGCTCGGGCTGCGACGCCTGCAACAGGTCCAGCCCGTCGATGCCGACCTTGGCCTCGTGCCGGTACTGCTCCGGGACGCCGAGGTCCCAGAGCCGCGGACCACCGGGGGCGCTGAGGCTGCCCATCGCGCCGCCGACCACTCCGAGGCGCGTGCCGGTGCCCGCGAGTCGCTCAGTCAACCCGGCCAGCGCCTCGACGCCGCGATCGGCCATGTCGCCGCGTGGCGAGATCGCCGAAACCACCACGTCGGCACCGGACAGCGCACCAGCGAGCCCGTCGAGGTCGAGCACCGAGCCGTGCTCGTAGGCCACGCCGTCGACCGGACCCTCCGGCTCCGTCCGCGACACGGACACGACCTCGTGCCCTCGCGACGCGGCCTCCGCGGCGATGTGTCCGCCCACGTATCCGGTTCCTCCGATGATGACGATCCGCGCCATGACGTTCCTCTCGTTCGATGGTCGCTGCCGTCGAATGGAACGGGATCACGGGCGGGCGCATTCCCGTCGCGGCCCTCGGCTTCGGGCTCGCGGCATCCGACTCCCGCCATCCAACGCGGCGACGGGGTTCACGTCGCCGACGGCGTCACGAGGATCGAGGACGCGATCGGGTCTCGACGCCGCTCAGAGCGCGACCGTGCGGTTCTCGCCGATGTCGGGCTGGCGACGCGTCACGATCGCGGCAGCGGCCTTGACGAGCGCGAACACGCCGGGCTCGGTCTTCGCCCAGTACTCGGCGCCGTCGCCGGCGACCTCGAGCACCGCGATGCGCGGGTCGTCGCGCCCCTGCGGGAACCACGCATCCGCGGCAGGGCTCCAGAGCTCGTCGACGAGCGCATCGTCCCGGACGATGGATGCCCGGCCGGCGATCGACAGGTACCCCTGGCGCGACGCGAACGACACGTTCACGATGGGGTCGGCCTCGATCTCGAGGGTCTTCTCACTGGGGTGCTGCACCAGGAAGCGCACGACCCCCTCGAAGTCCTTCTGCAGCACCGCGAGCGGGCGCGCGTGCAGTGTTCCATCGGCGCCCCTGGTGGTCAGCAGAGCCGTGCCCGCTCCGGTCACGAGCTTCGTGATGAGCTCGCGCTCGTCCTCGGAGTCGGGCGGCGGCTCGACGACTCTCGCGCGTGCCTGCTCGGCAGCCGTTCGATCGTCGGGGGTCTCGTTGATGCGGTCGCTCATGCGGGCCCACGTTACGTGCCGGCGTCGAGTCGATCGAGGCCCTTGACAGCAGCGGACGGGAGCGGCAGGTGCTCAGTGTCCGGGTCTACTCCGCCGCCGTGGCGGGCTGCTCCGCCGCCCGCAGCTTCGAGATCTCGTAGAGCGTGACGGATGCCGCGATGCCCGCGTTCAGCGACTCCGTCGACGACTCGATGGGGATCGAGACGATCGCGTCGCACGTCTCGGCGACGAGCCGCGAGAGGCCCTTGCCCTCGCTGCCGACCACGATGACGATCGGGCGGTCGGCCCATGTCAGGCCCGGCAGCGACACGTCGCCGCCGCCGTCGAGGCCGAGCACGAAGACGCCGCGCTCCTTCAACGACTTCAGCGTCTGGGTGAGGTTCGGCGCCATCGCCACCGGGACGCGGGCCGCCGCACCGGCCGACGTCTTCCAGGCGGCCGAGTTCACCCCGACCGAACGACGCTGCGGCACGATCACGGCCTGGCCACCGAACGCGCCGGTCGACCGCAGGATCGCACCGAGGTTGCGCGGATCGGTGATTCCATCGAGCGCGACGAACAGGGGCGTCTCGTCGCGTGCGAGCACGTCGTCGAGCACCTCGATCGGGTGCGCGTACTCGTAGGGCGGCACCTTCAGGGCGAGGCCCTGGTGCACGCCGCCCTCGCCGGCGAGGCGATCGAGCTCGGGCCGCATGACCTCGAGGATCGGGATGCCGCGGCTGGTGGCGATCTTCAACGCCTCCTTCACGCGGTCGTCCGTCTCGATGCGGGCCGCCACGTAGAGCGTTGTCGCGGGGATGCGGGCGCGCAGCGCCTCGACGACCGAGTTGCGGCCCGTCACGACCTCGGATTCGTCGCCCGACTTCGCCCGGCGCGACGCGCCCGACGCTCCACGCGGAGTGCCGGCACGCTGGCCGGCGACCTTCCCCTTGCCGCCCGCGGCGCGGTACCGCTCCTCGGCGGCCTTGCGCTTGCCCGCGGGATGCCAGGCGCGGTCCTCCGCCTTCGGCGTCGGCCCCTTGCCCTCGAGTGCCTTGCGACCGTGACCGCCGGTCCCGACCTGCGCTCCCTTGCCGCCCTTGCGTACCGCGCCGGGGCGTGGCTTGCCGCTGCCCTTCATGATCCCAAGCTCCAATGCGTGCCGGTCTGGCTGTCTTCGATGGTGATCCCGGCCTCTGCCAGCTCGGCACGGATCCGGTCGGCCGCCGCGAAGTCCTTGTCGACGCGAGCGGCGTGGCGGTCCTCGAGGAGCCGGGTGACCAGGACCTCGAGGGCGGATGCCGCAGGTGCGGCATCGGGGGCCCAGTGCGGGTCGCGCGGGTCGATGCCGAGCACCTCGACCATCGCGACCACCTGGCCGTGCAGGGCGGCGGCGTCGTGCAGCTCCTCGTCGTCGAGCGCCTGGTTGCCCGCCCGAACGGTGTCGTGCAGCACGGCCAGCGCCTGCGGCACCCCGAGGTCGTCGTCCATGGCGTCGGCGAACGCATCGGGGATGACGGGGCTGCCGACGCCGGCGTACCTGGTGCCGGCGAGGCGCCGCTCCACGCGCGACAGGAAGGAGCGGATGCGGTCGACGGCCGCCTCGGCCTCGGTGAGCGAGGTCGGCGAGTAGTCGAGCGTCGAGCGGTAGTGGGCCGCCCCGAGCAGGTAGCGCACGGCGAGCGGAGAGGCGAGCTCGAGCAGTTCGCCCGCGTAGACGGAGTTGCCGAGGGACTTCGACATCTTCTGGCCGCCGACGTTCACGAGCCCGTTGTGCACCCAGTAGCGCGCGTACGGGTCACCGGCGGCGGTCGACTGGGCGAGCTCGTTCTCGTGGTGCGGGAAGCGGAGGTCGAGGCCACCGCCGTGGATGTCGAACTCGGCGCCGAGGTATCGGGTCGCCATGGCCGAGCACTCGATGTGCCACCCCGGTCGCCCGTCGCCCCAGGGTGACGGCCAGGCGGCCGAGGCGGGCTCGTCGGGCTTGCGTCCCTTCCACAGCGCGAAGTCGCGTGGGTCGCGCTTGCCACGCGGGTCGGCGTCGGCCGCGGCCTCCATGTTGTCGCGGGATTGACGCGTGAGCTCGCCGTAGGCGGGCCAGCTCGCGGTGTCGAAGTACACGTCGCCCGAGCCGTCGGGCGCGGGGTAGGCGTGACCGCGTTCGATGAGCCGGGCGATGATCGCCTGCATCTGCTGCACGCTGGCGGTTGCGCGCGGTTCGTACGTGGGGGCGAGGATGCCGAGCGACGAGTAGGCCGACGTGAACTCGAGCTCGACCCGGTACGCGAGGGCCCACCACGGTTCGCCGTCGGTCTCGGGCTCCCCGGCCGCCTCGCCGCGTTCCTCGGCGGATGCCGCGAGGATCTTGTCGTCGATGTCGGTGACGTTGCGCACGAAGGTCACGTCGTAGCCGCGATACGAGAACCAGCGCCTCAGGATGTCGTAGGCCAGCGCACTGCGGAGGTGGCCGATGTGCGGACTCGACTGCACGGTCGGGCCGCAGACGTACATGCCGACGTGCCCCTCACGGAGGGGCACGAAGTCACGCAGGGCCTGGGCCTTCGAGTCGTAGAGTCGCACGGTC
>DASUVU010000256.1:0-3324 GCA_036378815.1 Agromyces sp.
CTCGCTGGTCGAACGTTCGTCGGCGTCGATGGCCTCGATGTGGCCGTCGACCGGCGGCCAGTAGTTCATGGCGTCGACCACGATGCGGTCGTCGAAGTCCGCCCACGGTACCGTGCCGGCCTTGCCGAACGGCACGGCGATGATGATGACCTCGGCCTGGGCGACGAGCTCGTCGGGCGTTGCGACACGAGCGCCGGGAGCGACGACGGCGACGACCAGGTCGAGTGCGGTCTGCCGCGGTGAGCCCGAGATGAGGACCTCGTATCCGGACGCCACGAGCAGTCGAGCGAGGGCGGTGCCCACCCTTCCCGCACCGAAGATGCCGACGACCGGCCGATCGATCACGTCCACGCCTCCCATTCTGGCCCACGCGATGCATGCGTCGACATCATCCTGCAACGTGGCCGGCGGCGCCCGCATTCCGGCCGCGACCCGCGACGGCCGTTGGCGATGCCATCGAAGGGGAATAGTGTCGGCAGCGCAGGGGTTGCCGAGATCATGCGAACGCATGGACACGGACGGATGAGGGCAGAACATGGCTGAGCGGTACGAATTCGGACTCGACACCTTCGGCGACGTGACCGCCGGACCAGACGGCGAGCTGCTGTCGCACGCGCAGACCCTGCGCAACGTGGTGGAGGAGGCGGTGCTGGCCGACCGCCTCGGCCTCGACTTCTTCGGCGTCGGCGAACACCATCGGCATGAGTTCGCCATCTCCGCGCCCGAGGTCGTGCTCGCTGCGATCGCCGGGCGCACCGAGCGCATCCACCTCGGCTCGGCCGTCACGGTGCTGAGCTCCGACGATCCGGTTCGAGTGTTCCAGCGGTTCGCCACGCTCGACGGGCTCTCGAACGGACGCGCCGAGGTCATCCTCGGTCGCGGCTCCTTCATCGAGTCGTTCCCCCTCTTCGGCTTCCAGCTCGACCAGTACCAGGAGCTCTTCGAGGAGAAGCTCAACCTGTTCTCGGCGCTCCTGCCGCAGGAACCCGTCACCTGGTCGGGTGAATTGCGCGCGCCGCTCACCGACCAGCTGGTGTACCCGCCGGTCGAGCATGGCCGCCTGAAGACGTGGATCGGCGTCGGCGGCAGCCCCGAGTCCGTCGTGCGAGCGGCGCACTACGGGCTCCCGCTCGTGCTGGCGATCATCGGCGGCAGCCCGGCGAGGTTCGCGCCGCTCGCCGACCTCTACCGGCGCGCACTCGAGCAGTTCGGCCACACGATCCAGCCCGTTGCGATCCATTCGCCGGGGTACATCGCAGAGACCGACGACGAGGCGCTCGACACGCTCTGGCCCCACTACAAGGTCCTCATCGATCGCATCGGTCGCGAGCGCGGCTGGGGCGCCGTCACGCGCGAGCACTTCGAGGGCGAGGCCGGCCCGAACGGCGCGCTCTACGCCGGTTCGCCCGAGCCGGTGGCGCAGAAGATCGCGGCTGCCATGCGAGCCATCGGCGCGACGCGCTTCGACATGAAGTACTCCAACGGCAGCCTTCCCCACGAGCTGCTCATGGGCAGCATCGAGCGGTACGCGACCCAGGTCGTGCCCCGCGTGCGCGAACTGCTCGCCGAGTCCTCCACCGCTGGCGACGAGGCCGACGCGCTCAGTGCAGCGGATCGAGCGGATGCCGCGGCCGCGGCCGAGCACGCCCACGACTGAGGCCGGGGCACTCCACGATCACGCGGCCCCGCGAGCCGGTGCCGCGGCGGCGCGCCGCCGCACAGCAGCGCGGAACCACGCGGCATCCGGAAGCCTCGACAGGAACGTGCCGGCGATGATCGTGATCAGGACGTAGCCCGTCGCGAGCGGTGCGATCTCGGGTGCGCCCCCGGCGCTCACCGCGAGCCCGGCGATCACGATGGAGAACTCCCCGCGAGGGCCGAGCGACAGGCCGGCGCGCCACTGGCCGAGCCTGCCGACGCCAGCCCGGCGGGCCGCGTACGCCCCGGTGACGAGTTTGGTGAAGATCGTGACCACCGCGAGCGCCAGCGCGGGCAGGAGCATCGAGACGAGTCCGGCGAAGTCCGAGGTGAGGCCGAAGAAGAGGAAGAAGGTCGCCGCGAACAGGTCGCGGAGCGGGGTGAGCACCTGGCTCGCGTTCGCCGCGACGCGGCCCGACAGCGCGATCCCGACGAGGAAGGCGCCGACCGCGGCGGAGACGCCCACCTGCGCCGCCAGGCCGGCCACGAGCATCGTCAACCCCATGACCCCGAGCAGGAGCGCCTCGAACTCGTCGGCTGGGAACAGCCGCGAGACCACGTGCCCGTGCCGCAGGGCGACGAACAGGATGACGGCGACGACGGCCACGGCCACGGCCACGGCGATCGCGCCCTGCATGAGACTCACGCCGACGACCACGGCCGAGAGCACGGGCAGGTAGAACGCCATCGCGAGGTCCTCGATGACGAGCACGGCCAGCACGGCGGGCGTCTCGCGGTTCGACAGGCGCCCGAGGTCGCGGAGGAGCTTGGCGATGACGCCCGACGACGAGACCCAGGTGACGCCCGCGAGCGCGACCGCGGCGATGGGCCCCCAGCCGAGGAGGAGCGCGAGCGCGGCTCCCGGCAGCGCATTGAGCAGCGCGTCGACGATTCCGGGCAGCCGTGCCGACTTCAGGCTGGTGAAGAGCTCCTCGGCGGTGTACTCCAGTCCGAGCAGGGCGAGCAGCAGGATGATGCCGATCTCAGACCCGACCTCGAGGAACTCGGCGCTCGCGTCGAGGGGCACGAGACCGCCCTCGCCGAAGGCGAGTCCGAGGAGCAGGTAGAACGGGATCGGGGAGATGCCGATCAGGAGTGCGAGACGACCGAGCAGACTCATGCCGAGAAGCAGGGCGCCGACTTCGATGAGGAGCAGCGTCGTCTCGTGCATACGCGACCGCCTAGCCGGGGCCGTTGGAGAGGATTCGGGCTACTCCGTCGAGTCCTTCACGAGTTCCGACGCAGACGATGACGTCGCCCGCGCGCAGCGGTTCGGTCGGCGTCGGGGAGGGGATGATCGATCCGTCTCGGACGATGGCGACGATCGACGAATGGGTTCGCGTGCGGGCCTTCGTATCGCCGAGGGTGCGATTGAGGTACGGCGAGTCGGTCGGCAGGGCGATCTGCTCGGTGAAGAGGCCGGCGGTCTCGTCACTGAGGGTCGTGAGTCGGCTGAGCATGACGGAGGCGCCGAGCACGTCGGCCAGCGCCGCCGCCTCGTCGTCGTTCAGGGGGATCGAATCGCGACACTCGTCGGGATCGTCGACATCGAAGATGCCGAGATCGCGCTCGCCGTCGCGATGCGAGACGACGCTGATGCGACGCCCACGTTCGGTGATGAGGTCG
>DASUVU010000257.1:0-6536 GCA_036378815.1 Agromyces sp.
GGAGCGGTTCGATGTCGCCGTCGTGGGCGCCGGCATCACCGGCCTCGCGACCGCGATCATGCTCGTGCAGGGCGGGCTGCGCGTCGTCGTGCTCGAGGCCGAGCGCGTCGCGGCGCTGGCGAGCGGACTCAACACGGGCAAGGCCAGCGTGCTCCAGGGAGCGATGCTGCATCGCATCCGCGGCTCGCACTCCGCCCGCATCGTTCGGGCGTACGTCGAAGCGAACCTCGACGGGCAGCGCTGGATCGCCGAGTTCTGCGAACACCATGGCGTGCCGGTCTCAGTCGAGACCGCCTACAGCTATGCCCGGTCCGACTCGGGACTGCGCACGGTCGACCGTGAGTTCGAGGCTGCGAGCGAGGCCGGCCTCGCGGTCGAGCGCGCCGAGCGTCTCGACGTGCCCTTCCCGTTCGCGGGGGCGGTCGCGCTGCCCGGCCAACTCGGGCTCGATCCGTACCGCCTCGTCGTGGCGATGGCCCGGACGTTCGTCGCCGAGGGCGGCGTGCTCCTCGAGGGCATGCGGGTGCAGCACGTGCGCGCCGACCGCCCGGTCACGCTGCAGACGCCGCGCGGCACCGTCCATGCCGACATCGCCGTGGTCGCCACCGGCGCGCCGACCCTGCTGCGCGGCCTGTACTGGGCGAAGACGACCCACAACCGCTCCTACCTCACCTCGTACCGAGTCCCCGAGGAGCTCGCCGAGGCGCTGCCGAACGGGCTCTTCATCTCGGTCGACTCGCCGACCCGGTCGGTGCGGACCGCGCCCGATCCCGAATCGCAGGTGCCGGATGCCACGCCGCCGGTGCTCCTCGTCGGCGGTAACGGCCATCCCGTGGCACGGGTCCCCTCGAACGAGGAGCGGGTGCAGGAGCTCATCGACTGGACGGGGCGCTTCTTCCCCGGCGCGGAGCTCACCTACCGATGGGCGGCGCAGGACTACACCTCGGCGAACCTGATTCCGTTCGTCGGGCGGATGCCGCGTGGCCGGGGCCGCATCTGGATGGCGACGGGCTACGCGAAGTGGGGCCTGACGAACGGTGCCGCCGCCGCGATCCGCATCTCGGAGGAGATCCTCGGGGTGCCGTGGATGCGACGGCGCGCGTGGATCAAGGTGCTCGGCACCCGCCTCTCTGCTCCAGCCGACTTCGCGCGCGGCGCGGCCGAGGGCGCGCAGGTCGCGACCCGATTGGCGGCCGGGTATGCGCGAGCACAGGTGCATCCGGCCCCCGCTCGAAAGCCCGACGAGGGTGAGGGCGTCGTCGTCTCGCGCGGCGGCGTGCCCTACGGCGTGTCGACGGTCGACGGCGAAACCTGTGCGGTGCAGGCGGTGTGCACGCATCTCGGCGGTCCGCTGAAGTGGAACGACGCCGAGTCGACGTGGGATTGCCCGCTGCACGCCTCACGCTTCACCGCGTCGGGCGAGCGCATCGAGGGCCCGGCCGTACGCGACCTGCAGCGGGAGCATCGTGGCGACTGACACGGCGAACGCGCTGCTGGCCCTGCACGCCGGCCCCGGGTTCGTGATCCCCAACGTCTGGGACGCCGGATCCGCCCGCATCCTCGAGCAGGTCGGGTTCCCGGCCATCGCCACCACCAGCGCGGGGATCGCCTGGTCGCGCGGCGTTCCCGACGGCGGGGCCCTCGACCTCGACACGATGTTCGAGCAGGTGAGGAACATCGTCGCGGCAGTGGATGTGCCGGTCACCGCCGATCTCGAAGCCGGGTACGGAGACACGCCCGACGAGGTCGCCCGCACCGTGACGCGCGCAGTGGATCTCGGCGTGGTGGGCGCCAACATCGAGGATGCGGCCGAGGGCAGGCTGTTCGGCCTCGAGGAATCCGTCGAACGGCTCGCCGCCGCCCGCGCCGCGGCGCCCACCGGCACCTTCGTGCTGAACGCTCGCACCGATACCTACCTCCACGGCACGGCCACCGGGCGATTCGACGCGACCGTCGAGCGGGCGGTCCGGTACGTCGATGCCGGGGCCGACTGCATCTTCGTCCCGGGCGTCGACGACGCGGAGACGATCCGCCGACTCGCCGCCGCGATCCCAGCTCCGCTCAATGTCGTGGCCGGGTTCACCTCGAACGTCATCGACGCCCCGACGCTCTTCTCGCTCGGCGTCAAGCGCGTCAGCGTGGGCGGCAGCCTGGCTCGAGCCGTGCTCAGCCTCGTGGAGCGCGCCGGCCGCGAGCTGCTCGATTCGGGCACGCTCGGCTTCCTCGACGGTGCCGTGACGTACGCCGAGGTGCAGCGCCGGTTCGGCGCGTGATCCCCGCCCAGGCACAAGAGCACCAGCGCACCAGGGCCCCAGCGCACCAGGGCCCCAGCGCACGAGGCCCCAGCGCACCAGGCCCCTGCGCCCCGGGCATCACGCGTCGCGTACGCAGCGGAATCCGATGTGCGTCGTCGCCGTGTCGTCGGCCTGCGGCGAGCGGGCCGCGGGCCGGTAGCGCAGGCAGTACTCGGGCGAGCAGAGGTGCGAGCCGCCCTTGAGCACGCGGCGAGGGATGCGCGATCCCGGTTCCGCGGATGCCGCGGCGAGCAGGTTCTCGCGCCCGGCCGCGTCGACCGGCCTGGCGCCGGGGACCTCGTGCCGGGGCGCGTAGTAGTCGGTCGTCCACTCCCACACGTTGCCGGTGACGTCGTAGAGCCCGTACCCGTTCGGCGGGAACGTCATGACCGGCGACGTGCCCGCCCAGCCCTCGGCGCCCGTGTTCTCGTAGGGGAAGCGTCCCTGCCACCGGTTCACCATGAGGCGTCCGTCGGGCCGCTCCTCGTCGCCCCACGCGAAGCGAGCGCCGACGAGACCGCCGCGGGCGGCGAACTCGAACTCGGCCTCGGTGGGGAGTCGTTTCCCGATCCACTGCGCGTAGGCCGCGGCATCCGCGAAGCTCACCTGCACGACCGGGTGGGTCGGCTTGTCATCGACGGATGACGCAGGGCCGAACGGATGCCGCCAGTTCGCGCCTTCGCCCCAACGCCACCACTGGCGCCAGTCGCGCAGGTCGACGGGGCCGGCGGTCGGGGTGAAGACGAGTGCTCCCGGCACGAGGTCGTCTGCGTCCCCTCCGGGGAACTCGGCCGGATCGAGCGCGCGCTCGGCGACCGTCACATACCCCGTCGCCTCGACGAACGCGGCGAACTGCTCGTTCGTGACCGGGTGCACGTCGATCTCGAACGGCGCCACGGTGCGCTCGTGCACCGGGGTCTCGTCGGGGTAGAACTCGTCGGACCCCATGCGGAACGTGCCGCCCTCGATGCGCACCATGCGCGTGGCATCCGTCACGCTCCGAGCCTACGCTCGGGTGCGCGGGCCTAGGGGAGCAGGCGCGTCGGTCCGCGGAACAGGTACGTGGTCTCGCGGATCGAGTGCTCGTCGAGCATCAGCATCAGCACCCGCGCGAGTCCCATGCCGAAGCCGCCGTGCGGCGGAACGCCGTAGCGGAAGAAGTCGAGGTAGAACTCGAGCTCCTCGGGGTCGAGGCCCTTCTCCTTCGCCTGCTCGACGAGCACGTCGATGCGGTGCTCGCGCTGCGCGCCCGTCGAGATCTCGACGCCGTTGTAGATGAGGTCGTAGCTCCTCGTGAGGTTCGGGTGCTCCGCGTAGCGCATGTGGTAGAAGGGCCGCAGGCTGATGTCCCAGTCGGTGAGGAACACGAAGTCGTGACCGTAGGTCTCGCGCACGTACGCCGAGATCTGCCGCTCGCCCTCAGGGTCGATGTCGGCATCGTCACGCGGGATGACGTATCCGCGGTCGGCGACGATCTGCTTCGCCTCCTCGAGCGGGATGCGGGGGAACGGCAGCGTCGGCACCTCGAGCTCGATGCCGAACTGCTCGGCGATCTCGGCGCCGTGCTTCTCCTTCACGGCGGTGAATCCGGCGACGAGGAGCTCCTCGTGCATCCTCATGACGTCTTCGTGCGAGTCGATCCAGCTCATCTCGGCGTCGATCGAGGTGAACTCGGTGGCGTGCCGCGACGTGAACGACGGGTCGGCGCGGAAGGCGGGGCCGACCTCGAAGACCCGGCCGAAGCCCGCGGACTGCGCCATCTGCTTGAAGAACTGCGGGCTCTGGGCCAGATACGCCGTGCCCTCGAAGTAGCCGACCTCGAACAGCTCGGCGCGTGACTCGCTGGCCGATGCCATGAGCTTCGGCGTGTGGATCTCGACGAAGCCGTTGTCGATCCAGTACTGCCGGAGCGCGTGCTCGAACGTGGTCTGGATGCGGAAGATGAGGTTCTGCTTCGGATGCCGCAGGTCGAGGAAGCGCCAGTCCATGCGCTTGTCGAGGCTCGAGTCCGCCGCGATGGGGGTCTCGGGATCGGACTCGGAGACGACCTCGAGCGTGCCGATCTTCACCTCGATGCCGCCGAGCTTCACGCGCTCGTCGTGCTTCAGCTCGCCGGTGACGCGGATGAACGACCCGTGCGCCAGCGCCGAGATCTGCTCGGTCATCGCGAGGGCCTCGGCGGCGCCGACGCTCACGCCCTCGGGGTCGAGCTCGCGGGTCGCGGGGTTCACGAGCTGCACGGCACCGGACTCGTCGCGGAGGATGACGAACTGCACCTTCTTCTGATCGCGCACCGTGTCGACCCATCCGGCGACGGTGACGGGGCCGTCGGCAAGGGCGGCGAGGTTCTTGACGAGGGTGCGGTTGTTCACGATCGACCATCCTAGCCGGGGGCCTCCGCCGCCCTCGGCGGATTCAAAGGCAAGCGCTCTCTAGACTGGAGACCGTGCCGGCCGAGCAGATCCATCTCGTGCGCCATGGCGAGGTGTTCAACCCCCAGGGCGTGCTCTACGGGCGGCTCCCGGGTTACGGCCTCTCGGAACTCGGGCGACGGATGGCGCAGGCCGCCGCCGACGACCTCGTCGCCCGCGAGCGCACGGTCGCCGCGGTCGTGTCGTCGCCGCTGCAGCGCACGCAGCAGTCGGCGGAGCCGATCTCCGCGGCGTTCGATCTCGAGGCATCCCTCGACGAACGGGTCATCGAGCCCGAGAACCGCTTCGAGGGCCTGAAGATGCACGGCCGCGAGAGCGCCCTGCGCGACGTGCGCAACTGGACCTACCTGGTGAACCCATGGGAGCCGAGCTGGGGCGAGCCGTTCCGCTCGATCGCGACGCGGATGCTGCACGCGATGAACGATGCCTGGGACTCGGTCGACTCGGGTGACGTCGTCATCGTGAGCCACCAGCTGCCGATCTGGATGGTGCACCGGCGGGTGCGCGGCAAGTCGCTGGCGCACGATCCCCGTCGCCGCCGCTGCGCGCTGTCGAGCATCACGACGTTCGAGCGGAATTCGGCGAGCTCGGCGGCCGTCCGTTTCGTCGAGGTCGAGTACCGCAGTCCCGCCGCCGGGCTCGCCGCGCAGGCGACCGATGTGGGGGCGGTGTGATGCGCCTTCGGATCATCGCGCTGGTCGCGGCATCCGCCCTGCTGCTCACCGGATGCACGAGCGACCCGCTCGCCGACCAGTACCGCGAGGGCAGCGGCAAGAACTACATCGCCGGCGACGGCACCATCTCGGAGTTCGACGCGTCGCAGCGCGGCGAGCCCATCGAGTTCTCGGGGGAGACGGTCGACGGCGGCACGTTCGACTCCGCGGAGACGCTCGGCGGCGTCACGGTCGTGAACTTCTGGTACGCGGGCTGCGCCCCGTGCCGCGTCGAGGCGCCGATCCTCGAGGAGGTCTCGCAGTCGTTCGGCGTCGGCGAGCCCGCCGAGGGTGAGGCGACCGCCGAGAACCCCGGCGTCGCCTTCGTGGGCGTCAACGTGCGCGACCAGGCCGGCACCGCGGCATCCTTCGAGCAGACCTACGGTGTCAGCTACCCGTCGATCCTCGACGTGAATGACGGCACCGCGCAGCTCGCCTTCGCGGGCGACGTGCCGCCGGCCGCCGTGCCGACGACGATCGTGCTCGACCGCCAGGGACGCGTCGCGGCGCGCGTGCTCGGCCAGCTCACGGACGCGTCGATCCTCGAGTCGATCATCGACGACCTCCTCGCCGAGCAGGCGTAGCAGGCATAGCAGGCAGAGGAGGCATCGGGAGCGTGGGAGGCGTCGGCGACATCGTGCTGAACGGGCAGTTGCTCGCGGCCGTGCCGATCGCGCTCGCCGCCGGGCTCGTCTCGTTCCTGTCGCCCTGCGTGCTGCCGCTCGTGCCGGGCTACCTCGGCTACCTGGGCGGGTTCACGGATGCCTCGGCCGAGCCCTCGGAGGAACGGCGCTACCGCCGTCGGCTCGTGCTCGGCGTGCTGCTGTTCATCGCGGGGTTCACGCTGGTGTTCGTCACGTTCAACCTGCTGGCGGGCGTCGCGGGCGCATGGTTCAACGCGTACGGCGAGATCATCACGCGCGTGCTCGGCGTCGTGCTCATCGTCATGGGGCTCGTGTTCATCGGGCAGTTCACGTTCCTGCAGCGCACCATCAAGCCGTCGTGGCGTCCGGCGACCGGGCTCGCGGGCGCACCGCTGCTGGGCATCGTGTTCGGCCTCGGCTGGACGCCCTGCATCGGCCCGACCCTCGCCGTCG
>DASUVU010000258.1:0-5339 GCA_036378815.1 Agromyces sp.
GACGCCGAGGATCTCGCGACGATCCTGCTCCTCGCCGTACGTGTCGAACACCGCCGAGATCGACGCGAACGCGAGCAGCGCGGTGCCGAGGATCCACAGGGCGAGCTGGAGGCGGTCGCGGCGGATGCGCTGCCGGAGCAGCACGAAGAGCCTGGTCACGCCCGTGCCTCCTCCTCGACCGGGGCGAGCTCGTCGCCGTAGTGGCGCAGGAAGAGATCCTCGAGCGACGGCGGGGCGACCGTGAGTCCCTGCACGGCCAACCGGCCGAGGTCGGGGAGCACGTCGGCGACCCGATCGCTGTCGACCGTGAAGCGCACCCGGCCCTCATCGAACACGAGGTCGTGCGTGCCCGGCAGGGCGGCGACGGCCGCCTCCTTGGCCGGATCGTGGACGAACGCGATCTCGGTGCGGGTGAGGTGGCGGAGCTCGGAGAGCGTGCCACTCTCGACGACCTTGCCGGCGCGGATGATGGTCACCCGATCGCAGAGCACCTCGACCTCCGACAGGATGTGGCTCGACAGCAGCACCGTCGCACCCTCACGAGCGACTCGGTCGATCTCACGGTTGAACACCTGTTCCATCAGGGGGTCGAGGCCGCTCGTCGGCTCGTCGAGCAGGTAGAGGTCGGCGGGCGTGGCGAAGGCCGCCACGAGCGCCACCTTCTGGCGGTTGCCCTTCGAGTAGGCGCGGCCCTTCTTGCGCGGGTCGAGCTGGAACACGTCGAGGAGCCGCTGCTTGCGCTCACGATAGGCGGCTTTGTCGGTCATGCCGCCGCGCAGTCGCGTGAGCAGGTCGATCGCCTCGCCTCCCGTGAAGTTCGGCCACAGCGCGACGTCGCCCGGGACGTATGCGACGCGCTGGTGCAGCTCTGCGGCATCCGTCCACGGGTCGCGTCCGAAGAGGGTCACCTCACCGCCCGATGCCCGAGCGAGCCCGAGCAGGATGCGGATGGTGGTGGACTTCCCGGCCCCATTCGGGCCGAGGACGCCGTGGATCTCGCCGGCGTCGACCGAGAAGTCGAGGCCGTCGAGGGCGATGGTGCGCCCGAAGCGCTTCTCGAGGCCTCGGGTGCTGATCACGGTGGTCATGAGCGCGATGCTACGCCGAATTCACAAATTTGTGAATCATCGGTAACGGATGCCGCGTGGCGGGTCAGCCACCCGGAGTGCGACGCCTCTGGCGGCGGCGTGTGGGCTGCGGCATCCGCTCGCTACTCGAGCGCGGCGAACCGCTCGATGTCGCCCTCGGTGCCGGTGACGATGATGAGGTCGCGGTTCGACACCACGGTGTTCTCGGTCGCGTATGTGAAGGGCTTGCCTGGGCTCTTCACGCCCACCACGGTGACGTTGTGCCGCGTGCGGACGCCCGACTCCTTCAGGTTCTTGCCGCGGATCGGCTTCGGCGGGTACATCTTCACGAGTGCGAAATCGTCGTCGAACTCGATGAAGTCGAGCATCCGCCCGCTCACGAGGTGTGCGGCGCGTTCGCCGGCCTCGCGTTCGGGGTAGATCACGTGATTGGCCCCGATGCGCTCGAGGATCTTGCCGTGCGAGGCCGAGATCGCCTTCGCCCAGATCTGCGGGATCTTGAGGTCGACGAGGTTCGCGGTGATGAGCACGGATGCCTCGATCGACGACCCGACGGCGCAGACCGCGGTCGAGAAGTCCTGGGCGCCGATCTGGCGGAGCGCGTCGATGTTGCGCGCGTCGGCGACCACGGCGTGCGTGACACGGTCGGCCCACTTCTGCACGAGAACCTCGCTGTCGTCGACGGCGAGCACCTCGCGGCCGAGGCGGTCGAGTTGGCCGGCGGTCGCAGCGCCGAACCGACCGAGGCCGATGACCAGCACCGGCGCGTCGTGCTTGATCCGATCAACCAACGATGGGCCTCTCCTCCGCATGCATGAACAGCTGCCGGCGCTGGCTCGCCGCCAGTGCTGCGGCCAGTGTCACAGTACCAACCCGGCCCATGAACATGGTGAGTGCCATGACGTAGACGCCCGCCGGTGGCAGGTCCGCCGTGATACCGGTCGAGAGGCCGCACGTCGCGAAGGCCGAGATGACGTCGAACAGCACGTAGTCGAACGGTTCCTTCGTGATCTGCAGGATCGCGATGGATGAGGCGGCGACGATCGTCGCCCCCCAGAGCACCACGCTCACCGACAGGCGCAGCATGTCACGGGGGATGCGGCGACCGAACGCCTCCATCGACTGGTTCCCGCGAGCCTCGGCGAAGGCGGCGAGGAACAGCACCGCGAGAGTGGTCACCTTGATGCCGCCCGCGGTCGACGCCGAGCCGCCGCCGACGAACATGAGCATGTCGGAGACGAGCAGGCTCGACCCGTTGAGGTCGTGCATGTTGATCGTCGAGAAGCCCCCCGACCTGGTCATCGCCGACATGAAGAAGGACTGGAAGATCGTGTCTCCGGCATCGAGTTGGCCGTAGGTCAGCGGGTTGTTGTATTCGAGCAGCAGGAACATGCCGGCGCCGGCAACGAAGAGGATGATGGTCGTCGTGAGCGTCAGCTTGACGTGCACGCTCCATCGACGCGGATTCCGCCAGGCACGGGCGAGCGCGAAGATCACCGGAAAGCCGAGGCTGCCGAGGAACACGCCCGCCATGAGGAGGAACTGCAGCCAGTAGTCGTGCGCGAACGCGGCGACGCCGCCGGCGTTCGGGCTGAAACCCGTGTTCGTGAACGCCATGGCCGCGTAGTAGAAGCTGTACCAGACGGACTCGAGCGGGCCATATCCCTCGGCGAGCATGCTCGGGATCATGAGCAACCCGATCGTCACCTCGATGACGAGGGCACTGATCGCGACCGTGGCGAGCAGCCCGCCGACCTCGCCGAGGCGGACGGCCTGACGCTCGGCCACCGGCCCGACGTGCAGGCGCGACGGGTTCGAGTCGCTCGCCGCGATGAGCTTCGCCCGCAGTCCGAGGCGTCGCGAGATCACGAGGCCGAGGATCGACGCCAGCGTCAGCACGCCGATGCCGCCGATGTTGACGCCGATGAAGACGAGGGCGTTGCCGAAGGGCGACCAGTACGTCGCCATGTCCACCGTCGAGAGGCCCGTGACGCAGATGACCGAGACTGCGGTGAAGAGCGCATCGTACAGCGGAGCGCTCGAGCCTTCGCCGGCTCGCGCGATCGGCAGGGAGAAGAGCAGCGTGAACACGAGCACGAGCGCCGCGAAGATGAGGATCGCGAACCGCGAGGGTGAGCTCTTGACGAGCGAGTCGACCGCGTCGCGCAGCCGGGCGGGCCAGCTTCGCTTGTCGTACCTTCCGCGTCGGCCCAGCGGCATCGCGCCCATCGAGCCCCCTTATATGCCGTCACCGATCGCGAGTGTCATGGTACTCCTCGCCGTGAATGACTACCCTTGGGGCATGGCGGACATCTTCGACGTGGTGGCGGACACGACGCGGCGCGACATCTTGGCCGTCCTTCTCGACCGCGAGACCTCGGTGCCCGGCTCCGGCGGCGAGATCAGCGTCTCCGAGATCGTCTCGACGCTCGGCCTCAGTCAGCCCACCGTTTCGAAGCACTTGAAGGTGCTGCGCGAGGCCGGCCTCGTGGGCGTGCGCGAGAAGGGCCAGCACCGGTTCTACCACCTCGATCGAGGTCCGCTCGAGGTGATCGAGGACTGGCTCATTCCCTTCGTGTCGTCGGATGCCGCAGCCGACGCCGCGACCCTGGCCGGTGTCGCGACATCCGACACCGCCCTCAACGACGAGCAGCTCGCGCTCGCCTCGCGGATCGGCAAGGCGTTCGCCGAGACCGCACACCAGGTCACGGCCGTCGTCGGACCCAAGAAGCGCCGCTGACCGCGCGTCAGCGGAGGGGCTTGATCATCTCGAGTTCGAGACCGCCGGGTTCGAGTTCGTACTCGCGACTCCGGCCGGTCATGGTGAAGCCGAGCTTCTCGTAGAAGCGGCGCGCTCGAGGATTGTCTTCGTGCACCTCGAGCCGGAGGGTGTCGGCATGCTGTCCCGCCCAGCGCTCGACCTCGTCGAGCAGCAGCCGGGACACCCCCGCCGCGTCGCCGCGGTAGTCGGGCGCGACGTACACGCCCACGAGCACGGGCCCGCTTGCGGCATCCGGAATGTACCCGCCCATGTGGCCGACCCACCGCTGCCCGTCGATCGCGACGATGGAGGTCTGGCCGGCCGTCGTGCCGCGGGCCGCGCGCAGGCGCCAGCCCGACTCGTCGACCTGGAGCGCGTGCTCGAGCGTCTCGGCGTAGGCGAGCGGATAGTCGCGCAGCATCTCGAGGCGGAGGGTGCGCACCTCGCGCCAGTCCTCCTCGTCCGTGGTGCGGATCACGAGGTCGGTGCGGCGCATCCTTCGACGGTAACGCATCCAGGTGGGTGCTTCGGAGGAGGCGGGGTGCGGCATCCGCTAGACTGTCCCGAGGCTTTTCCGCCTCTGGCTGCGGCACGCGCGGCCGACTCGATCTTTCTGTGAGGTTTCGATGGGTTCCGTCATCAAGAAGCGCCGCAAGCGCATGGCGAAGAAGAAGCACCGCAAGCTCCTTCGCAAGACGCGTCACCAGCGTCGCAACAAGAAGTAGTCGCGCTTCGCACGACCGCAGAGCGTCAGGCCCGGCGCCTGGCGCTCTTTGTTGTGCCCGCATCCAGGCCGATGCCTGCATGCCTGCTCGAGTTGCCCGATTCTCGTGAAATCCGGGCAACTCGGTCTCTACGCTGGAGGGGTGACCCGAGAGATCCGACTCACCCTCATCGGCAAGCCCGGCTGCCATCTCTGCGACGACGCACGCGAGGTCGTGCAGGCCGTGGTGGCCGAGGTGACGGCTCCGGATGACGCGCCCGCCGTCGATGTCGACGAGCTCTCGATCCTCGACGATGCCGAACTGGCCGCGCGGTACGCCGAGGAGATCCCGGTGCTGCTCGTCGACGGCGAGGTGCACGACTTCTGGCGCGTGGATCCCGTGCGGCTGAAGACGGCGCTGCTCGCCGACTGACGGCCGGGCGTTCGGGTCGCGTACGGCGTCGACCTCGGGCCTCCTGCCTCCTGCTCCTGCCTCCTGCCTCGGCCTCTGCCTCCGGCCTCGTCCCCAGGGATGTGTTTCCTCGGCGGATCCCCGGCACTTCGGCACTTCGGCACTCCGGCACTCCGGCACCTGATTCTGCGGGGAGAACATGTCTTCTGGAGGAGCCGACTCCGGGCCGAATGACCGGTCAACCCGTTGCCACCGGGAGACTGCTGGCGTTGACTGGGCGCATGACCTCGCTCTGGACTGCCTCGGTGATGCCCGACGAGTCGGAGCCGACGCCGACCTCGCGATACGAGGGCGTGGTCGACCCGGGGGAGCGGT
>DASUVU010000259.1:0-5618 GCA_036378815.1 Agromyces sp.
GCGATCGCGCTCGTCTGGCTCGCCTGGCGCCGCGGAGCGACGGTCGAGGCATCCGTCGACGGCGCCGCCCGCCTGCGTCGGCGCAAGCTCACCGGATCGGCCGTGATCGTCGCCGGCGCGGTCGCCCTGGGTGCGATCGGCGGCCTCGCCGTGGCGCCGGTGTCACCCGACCGCTTCGTGCTGCGCGAGCAGGTCGTGCCGCCGTTCGACCCGCTCGAGTTCCCCAGTCCGCTCGCGGGATTCCGCACCTACACGAAGGACCTCGCCGAGGAGCCGCTGTTCAGCGTCTCGGGCCTCGAGCCGGGCGATGTCATCCGTCTCGCGACGATGGACGCGTACACGGGTCGACTGTGGACGGTCGCCGGACCCGAGGATGCAGGCGACGGCGGGTACGCGATCGTGGGGCCGACGCTTCCCGAACCGCCGCTCGCACGCCTCGGAAGCGCACGCTCGATCGAGGTGACGAACACGTCGTACGAGGATGTCTGGCTTCCGACCGTCGGCTACGGTTCTTCGCTCGAGCTCCTCGACGAGGGCACCGGCACGCGCGCCGGAGACCTGCGGTACAACGCCGCGGCAGGCACCGCGGTGCTCACGAGTGGCGTCGGAGCCGACGCGCGGTACCGACTCGAGTCGCGGATCCAGCGGGAGCCCGATCTCGAGGATCTCGTCGACGTGCCGGTCGCCCGAGTGCCGATGCCGGCCGTCGCGAACGTTCCCGATGTCGTGGCCGCCAAGGCGGAGGAGTACGCGGGCGAGGCGGCGACGCCCATCGAGCAGCTGCGAGCCATCGAGCGCGCGCTGAAGACGGGCGGCTTCCTCAGCCACGGCCTGGCCAGCGATTCGGTGCCGTCGCGGGCCGGTCACGGCGCCGACCGCCTCATCGAGCTCTTCACGAGGTCGCAGATGGTGGGCGACGAGGAGCAGTACGCGGCAGCGATGGCGCTGATGGCGCGGCACCTCGGGTACCCGGCCCGCGTCGTGATGGGGTTCGCGCCCGAGGTGTCGGAGGACGCCGACGAGGTCGAGGTGGTGGGCGGTGACGTCACCGCATGGGTCGAGGTGCCGTTCGAGGATGTCGGATGGATCGCGTTCCGACCGACCCCGGATCAGGTGGACGTGCCCCAGGAGCAGACCCCGAAGCCGAAGTCGGAGCCCCAACCGCAGGTGCGGCAGCCTCCGCGCGCCGAGCACGTCGAGGACGAGCTGCTCACGACCGTCGAGATCGACGACACCGACGACGACGACCGCGACCGTCCCTTCCAGGTTCCGGCGTGGGTCTGGGTCACTCTCGCCGCGGTCGGCATCCCCGCGGCCATCGTGTTCCTGCCGATGCTGTTCGTCGCGCTAGTGAAGCAGCGTCGGCGCCGGCGGCGGCGCACCGGTGCTGCCGACCGGCAGGCCGCGGGCGCGTGGGACGAGCTCGTCGACCGATTCGCCGAGCTCGGGTTCGAGCCGCCGATGCAGGGCACGCGGCTGCAGTCGGCCCGAGCGCTCGAGCGGCAGCAGTCCGAGCAGGGTCTCGTCATGGCCGGCGCGATGACACCGGCGCCCGCGACATCCGCGCGCTCCTCGGCGGCGCCGATCCAGCCCGTCCGGCTCACGACGCTGGCCGCGACCATCGATCGCGACGTGTTCGGCGGCGCCGACGTGTCCGACCGGGTCGTGGACGACCGCTGGAAGACGGCGGATGCCGCGACCGCCGCCGTGGCGACCGCCGCGGGCCGGCTGCGCCGCTTCGTCAGCCGCTACCGGGTCCGGAGCCGTGGCTAGAGTGGTCGGGTGGCCGAGCCGGACTTCATCGTCCCGCCGCCGGGACTGATTCCCGCGGCGCCGTCCGAAGCGCCCGACCGCACCGTGCGCGATGCCCCGCCTCGCGTGCTGCCGTCGTTCGCGCCGCCCGGGGTCGGTCCGGCGCCCGTGCCGAGCGCGCCGCCCGGGTCGCCGGCCTCGGCCGCACCGCCGACGGGCGAGACGCGCATCCAGGCACCCACCGTGCACCCCGTACCCGGGGCGTGGCGGCTTCGCGGCGACGGGGGCCTCGAGGTGCTCGTGCTCCGGCCGCTCGTGCTCGGTCGAGACCCCGCAACCGGCTCCGCAGGTGGCGACGCCGCACCGATCGCGCTGTCGGATCCCGCCCGCTCCGTGTCGAAGACGCACGCGCTCGTCGAGGTCGTCGACGACGTGTTGACCGCGACCGACCTGCACTCCACGAACGGCACGAGGGTGGCGGCATCCGACGGCCGATCCAGCCGTCTCGAGCCCGGCCAGCGCACGCCCGTGCCGGTCGGGTCGGTCCTCGTGCTGGGCGAGTTCGCCCTGCGCGTGGACCGGGCACCGCTCGACACCGTGTAATCTTGAGGGGTGCGTGCACCGCGACTCCTCCTTCTTCGCTGCCGCGACGGGGCCTCGTTCTAGGCCGATCCCGTCGCGGAGTCCGTCGTCGGTCGACCACGAATTCCAAGGAAGCGAAGGCATGAACGCAGTACCCGCCCCCGGCAGCAGCACGTCCGAAGTCCGTCCCCGCACCCTCGCAGAGAAGGTCTGGGAGGCGCATCTCGTCACGAAGGGCGAGAACGGCACGCCCGACCTGATCTACATCGACCTCCATCTCGTGCACGAGGTCACGAGCCCGCAGGCGTTCGACGGCCTCCGCATGGCCGGTCGACCCGTGCGCCGGCCCGACCTCACCATCGCCACCGAGGACCACAACACGCCCACGCTCGCGATCGACCGGCCCATCGCCGATCCCACGAGCCGCATCCAGATCGAGACGCTCCGTCGCAACGCGGCCGAGTTCGGCATCCGGCTGCACTCGCTCGGCGACATCGAGCAGGGCATCGTGCACGTGGTCGGTCCCCAGCTCGGACTCACCCAGCCCGGCATCACCGTCGTCTGCGGCGACTCGCACACCTCGACGCACGGCGCCTTCGGCGCCATGGCGTTCGGCATCGGCACGAGCGAGGTGGAGCACGTGCTGGCCACGCAGACGCTGCCGTTGAAGCCGTTCAAGACGATGGCGATCAATGTCGAGGGCACGCTGCGGCCGGGCGTGACCGCGAAGGACATCATCCTCGCGGTCATCGCGAAGATCGGCACCGGCGGCGGGCAGGGCTACGTGCTCGAGTACCGCGGCAGCGCCATCCGCGCGCTGTCGATGGACGGTCGCATGACGATCTGCAACATGTCGATCGAGGCGGGCGCACGCGCCGGAATGGTCGCACCCGACGAGACGACCTTCGCCTACCTGCAGGGCCGCCCGCACGCGCCGAAGGGCGCCGACTGGGATGCCGCACTCGACTACTGGCGCACGCTGGCCACCGACGACGGCGCGACGTTCGATGCCGAGGTCGACATCGACGCCGACACGCTCGAGCCGTTCGTCACCTGGGGCACCAATCCCGGGCAGGGCGTGTCGCTGTCGGAGTCCGTGCCCGACCCGGCGACCATCGTCGACCAGCACGAGCGCGCCGCCGCCGAGCGGGCCCTCGAGTACATGGCGCTCGAGCCGGGCACGAAGCTCAAGGAGATCCCGGTCGACGCCGTCTTCATGGGCTCCTGCACGAACAGCCGCATCGAAGACCTGCGGGCCTTCGCCTCGATCGTCAAGGGCCGGAAGAAGGCCGATGGCGTGCGCGTCATGGTCGTGCCGGGCTCGGCGCGCGTGCGTCTCGAGGCCGAGGCCGAGGGCCTCGACAAGGTGTTCGAGGAGTTCGGCGCCGAATGGCGCTTCGCCGGCTGTTCGATGTGCCTCGGCATGAACCCCGACCAGCTCGCGCCTGGTGAGCGCTGCGCGTCGACCTCGAACCGCAACTTCGAGGGCCGGCAGGGCAAGGGCGGTCGCACGCACCTCGTGTCGCCGCTCGTCGCCGCGGCGACGGCGGTTCGTGGCACGCTGTCGGGCCCGTGGGACCTGGAGCAGGGCGCGGCGCCCGCTGCGCGGGATGGTTTCGAGGGCCTCAACGCGGCGCCTCGACCCGCACACACCGAGGGGGGCAACTGATGGAGAAGATCAGCACCGTGACCGGCGGCGCCGTTCCGCTGCGCCGTTCGAACGTCGACACCGACCAGATCATCCCCGCCGTGTTCCTGAAGCGGGTCACCAAGACCGGGTTCGACGACGCCCTCTTCCACGAGTGGCGGAAGGACCCCGAGTTCGTCCTCAACCGCGAGGAGTATCGCGGCGCGAAGATCCTCATCGCCGGTCCCGACTTCGGCACCGGCTCGAGCCGTGAGCACGCCGTGTGGGCCCTGCGCGACTACGGATTCGACGTCGTCGTCAGCTCCCGCTTCGGCGACATCTTCCGCGGCAATTCGGGCAAGCAGGGACTCCTCACGGCCCAGGTCGCCTACGAGGACGTGGAACGGCTGTGGGAGATCGTCGAGGCCGACCCGGGAATACCCGTCACCGTCGATCTGGTTGAGCGTACGGTGGGCGCGGGCGCGCTCACCGTACCGTTCGACCTCGACGACTACACTCGGTGGAGGCTTCTCGAAGGGCTCGACGACATCGGGCTCACCCTGCGGGATGAGGAGTCCATCGCCGAGTTCGAGTCACATCGCGAGACTTGGCGGCCGAAGACGCTCCCCATCCCGGAGCCGGCAGGAACTACAGGAGCTCTGTGAACACACTCGGGCAGGATGCCAAGAACCACGCGACAGCGGTCGGACTCAACGTCGACCAGATCACGATCAACGGCGGCAAGCCGCTGCGCGGACGCATCGAACTGAAAGGCGCGAAGAACCTCGTCACGAAGGCGATGGTCGCGGCCATCCTCGGCGACACGCCGAGCGTGCTGAAGAACGTGCCGAACATCAGCGACGTCCGCATCGTACGTGGGCTGCTCGAGGTGCACGGCGTCAGCGTCACGCACGGCGTCGACGAGGGCGAGCTCATCCTCGACCCCTCGGCGGTCGAGTCGGCGCACATGGCCGATATCGACGCCCACGCCGGGTCGAGTCGCATCCCGATCCTGTTCTGCGGGCCGCTCCTGCACCGCCTCGGCGAGGCATTCATCCCCGACCTCGGGGGCTGCCGCATCGGCGACCGTCCCATCGACTACCACCTCGAGGTGCTGCGCAACTTCGGCGCCATCGTCGAGAAGCTCCCGAGCGGCATCCGGATGTCGGCCCCCGGCGGTCTGCACGGAGCCAAGGTGTCGCTCCCGTACCCGAGCGTCGGTGCGACCGAGCAGGTGCTGCTCACGGCCGTGCTCGCCGACGGCATCACCGAGCTCAAGGGCGCGGCGATCGAGCCCGAGATCATGGATCTCATCAACATCCTGCAGAAGATGGGCGCGATCATCACGGTCGACACCGACCGCGTCATCCGCATCGAAGGCGTCGACAAGCTCGACGGCTACACGCACCGGGCCCTCTTCGACCGCAACGAGGCCGCGAGCTGGGCCGCGGCCGCCCTGGCCACCGAGGGCGACATCTTCGTCGGCGGTGCACACCAGGCCGAGATGCTGACGTTCCTCAACGTGTTCCGCAAGGTCGGTGGCGCGTTCGAGATCGAGGAGGAGGGCATCCGGTTCTACCACCCCGGCGGCGAGCTGAAGCCCGTGATCATCGAGACCGACGTGCATCCGGGGTTCATGACCGACTGGCAGCAGCCG
>DASUVU010000260.1:0-3274 GCA_036378815.1 Agromyces sp.
AGTGAGAGCGGTTCGGCCGCGGCCAGCAGCTTCAAGAGGAACGGCAGGCGCGGACCACGCGCCGCGAGCTCGGGTCCGAGCGCATGATCGGGATCGGCCGCGATCCAGGCGGCGAGGTCGGCATGGTCGACCGATGCCGCGTCGCCGACCACGGCGGGCGAAGCCGAGTGCGCACCCAACCACAGCTCGGCCTCGGGCCCGCCCGACGGCGCCACCCCCCGGAACTCGGCGATCGCCGTCGTCGAGCCCCATGCGTAGTCGCGGGGCGTGTTGCCGATCGGCACGAACATCCTGTGCGGGTCCCTTCCTCGTACTCGCGCTCCAAGCTATCAACGCACCCGGGGTGCCGCCCGATAGCCTTGGAGCCGTGATGAGCCCGGGACGACGACGCGCCCTCACCGGCGCGTACGCGACGTTCGCGCTGTTCACGGTGCTCGCCGGGCAGTTCTGGCGCAACCTCCTCGGCTGGTGGGGCTTCGGTGCGGTCGTGCTCGTCGTGGTCGGCGGCGCGGTCGCCCTCCTCATCGCCGAGCGCCCCACGTGGATCTGGCGCCGCGTTCCCAAGTCGACCATCGCGTTCCTGCTGATCGCCGCGCTCTCGATCGCCTGGTCGTTCTACCCCGGCGCGTCGCTGCTGGGCGTCGTCATCACGCTGATCACCACGTTCGTCGGCGTCGTGCTCGCGCTCTGCCTGAACTGGGATCGGTTCATCCGCACCCTCGCCGGCGCCATCAAGTGGGTGCTCGTGCTCTCGCTCGTCCTCGAGTTGTGGGTCGCGTGGATCGTTCGCGAACCCCTGCTGCCGAACTTCCCCGACTTCGAGGTCGGCGGCAAGCTGCCGATGGCGTTCTACTGGTCGCGCGGGCTGCTGTTCGACGGCGGGCCCATCGAGGGCATCGTCGCGAGCCGCAACCTGCTCGGCATGGTCGCGCTGCTCGGCCTCATCGTGTTCGGCGCGATGCTCGCCGCCGGCGCGATGCGACGGGCGCAGGGCATCGCGTGGCTCGTCGTCGCCGCGCTCGTGTTCGCCCTCACGCGGTCGGCGACCGTCATCCTCGTCGCGGTCATCGTGCTCGTCGCCCTCGCGTTCGCGCTGTGGGGCCGACGCATCGCGCCCGGCCGGCGGCGCGGCCTGTATTGGGCGGCAGCCGGCGCGCTCGCGGCATCCGTCACCGCCCTGATCGTGTTCTGGAACGGGCTGCTCGACGTCTTCGGCAAGGGCGACGACCTCACCGGCCGGCTCGACATCTGGGATTCGGTGATCGGGCTCGCGAGTCAGCGCCCGTGGTTCGGCTGGGGCTGGGTCGGCTACTGGAACCCGCTGGTCGAGCCGTTCGACGATCTCGCCGTGCGCAAGGGCGTCACCTACCTGCAGGCGCACAACGCGTGGCTCGACGTGTGGTTGCAGCTCGGCATCCTCGGGCTGCTCGCGTTCGCGTCCATCGTGATCGGAGCGCTGTGGCGTTCCTGGTTCCTCGCGGTCGACCGGCCGATGGATGCCGCGGGCCGTCCGATCCCGTACTCGGCCGCCGCACTCGTCCCGCTCCTGCTGCTCGTCGCCCTCATCGGACAGAGCCTCGCCGAGAGCCGCATCCTCGTCGAGGGCGGTTGGCTGCTGCTGATCGCGATCGCGTGGGGCACGAAGCGGCGCCAGTGGGAGCACGAGCCGCTGCCAACGGAGCCGCCGCCCGTGCCGGCCTCACGCCGCCCGCCCGAGGGGGAGGCGTGAGCGCTGCCGACGACGGCGCGCACGTCGCGCATGCCCTCCGCACGTTCGCCGGTTCCGCCAGGTTCGCGCAGGCCCTGACCCTCGTCACGGTCGGGTTCGCGTTCTCGTCCCACGCCCTCCGCGCTCTCATCGGATGGCCGGGGCTGGTCGCGGCCCTGGCAGGCCTCGTCGCCCTGTGCGGCGTCTCGCTCGTCGCCCGATGGCGCGCGGTCGAGTGGTACGGCATCCTCCCGATCTCGATCCTCGTGTTCGTCGGCTGGTGCATCGCCTCGGTGCTGTGGAGCGGCCCCGGCGGCAACGCCCCGGGCGTGACGGCGGTGCGCGCGACCTACCTCGTCGCGTTCGCGTTCCTCGGCGTCTACGTCGCGCTCATGCGCGACACCATCCAGATCGTGCGCGCATTCGGCGACGTGATGCGGGTGCTGCTCGGCGTGTCGCTCGCGCTCGAGGTGCTGTCGGGCATCCTGCTCGACCTCCCCATCGTGTTCCTCGGGATCCAGGGCGACATCGCGCGGTTGGGGCCGATCCAGGGCATCTTCGGCTCGCGCAACATGCTGGGGTTCGTCGCACTCATCGCCCTGCTCACCTTCATCGTGGAGTGGCGCACCCGGATCGTCTCCCGAGCCCGGACGTGGGGGTCCGTCGCCCTCGCGCTCGTCTGCATCGTGCTGGCCGGATCGCCGGCCACCTGGCTCGGCCTGGGCGTCTCCGTCCTCGCCATCGCCGCACTGTACGGACTACGCAGGGCCGAGCCCGTGACGCGGTGGCGCTGGCAGGTCGCCTTGCTCGTCGCCGTGGTCGTCGTGCTCGTCGCCGGCTGGCTCCTCCGAGTCCGCATCATCGAGTTGCTCGACGCGCGCGGCGAGTTCGACGTGCGCCTCGACGTGTGGCGCGAGCTCTCCCGCTACCTCAACCTCAACCCGCTGCAGGGCTGGGGTTGGGTCGGCGCCTGGCCGGATGCCGCGCCGTACACGTGGATCGAGCTCGCGACCGGTCGGCCGCACGCCTCGGCCCTGAGCGCCTGGATCGACGTCTACTTCCAGGTCGGCGTGATCGGCGCCATCTCCTTCGCCGCGCTGGTCGGCGTCGCCCTCGTGCGGGCCTGGCTGCTGGCGTCGACACGACGCAGCGTCGTCTACGTCTGGCCCGCACTGATGCTCGTCGTCATCACGGTGACGAGCTTCGCCGAGAGCTTCGCGCTCATCGAGGGTGGCTGGATGCTGCTCGTGGTGTGCGCGGTGAAGGCCGCGCGCGACATGAGCTGGCGGGATGCGCTGGCCGCCGGGCGCGCACCGGCCACGTCGTTCTGAGCGAGCCGGCACTGCGCCCGGCGGGGCGACGACTGCGGTCGAGCGCCCGTCGCACCGAACGGTGGGGCGTCAGGATGCCGGAGCCGTCAGTGATCCGTTCTGGAACGCCTGCGAGCACGTGCCGGCCGAGCACGACGCCGCCGCCGTCGGCCACCCCAGCGAACCCGCGGAACCACCACGAGCCCAGTACGCGTCACGCAGCGGACCACTCACCAGGAACGTCCCGGCCGCCGAC
>DASUVU010000261.1:0-3339 GCA_036378815.1 Agromyces sp.
GGAATCGCGTAGGGCAGGAAGATCATGAGCCTGGAGAAGCGCGCGAAGGACGTCGTGACGAGATCGAGGATGAGGGCGATGGCGAGCGAGACCGCCATCTGCAGCGGTATGAGGACGAGCGAGAAGCTGATCACGAACCAGACGCCGTCGAGGAAGTTCGGATCGCTGAACGCCTTGAAGTAATTGTCGAAGAGGACGAACCGCGTCCCTCCGATGAGCGATTTCTGGAAGAGGCTCAGGTAGAGGGCGTACGCGAGGGGGGTGATGAGCAGCGCGGCGAAGACGATCGCGAAGGGTCCGACGAACATCCATCCGGTGGCGTTGCGGCGCCGTGCGCTCGATCGGCGCGGACGCGGCGTCGTGACGGCCTCGCTCGGGGCGGCCGAGGTGAGAATCATGAGGTCTCCTGGTGTGATGGTGTGCGGCGCAAGTGAGCCGGCCCGCGTCGGCGGGCCGGCCCACCAGGCTCAGGTCACTTGACCGTGAATCCCTGCTCCTCCGCGTATGCCACGACGTCCGCCTGCAGGGCGTCCGCCGCTTCAGCTCCGGTGACGGAGCCGTCGTTGATCGCTGCGATCTGCTGCGTGAAGGCAGTGTAGAAGTACTGCCCGATCGGCGTGTAGGTCATGCCCGTGTAGGCGTTCGCCGCCGGGACGTACACTTCCTTGTTCGCCTGCTGCCCGTCGAAGAACGCGACCTTGGCGTCGACGAACGCCGGATCCTCCAACACGCTGAGGTGCAGCGGGAAGATGATCTGGTTCTCCCAGCCGTCCTTCAGCGACGCGTCGTCGGCGTAGACCCCGAATGCGACCTTGGCCGCGAGGTCGGGGTTCTTGGCCTGACTGGTCACCACGAAGGCGGAGCCGCCCCAGTTCACCGAGACGG
Source organism: Agromyces sp. (assembly GCA_036378815.1). Taxonomy (GTDB): domain Bacteria; phylum Actinomycetota; class Actinomycetes; order Actinomycetales; family Microbacteriaceae; genus Agromyces. The sequence continues at coordinate 886 of DASUVU010000261.1, forward strand.
GGTTGTCGGGGTCCCACTGCGGCATCGGGGCGGTCGCCCACACTCCCGCGTCGTCACCCTCGCCGACACCGGCACCCTGCAGGTAGCCCGGTGCCCACGCCGCCGACAGGTAGGTCGCGTACTCGCCACCGATCACGCCCGCAATGTACTCGGGAGTGAACTGGTCCTGCGTGCTCACCAAGCCCTTCGAGACGAGTCCGGCCCAGTAGTCGAGCACCTCCTTGGTCGCCTCGTCGTTCAGGTTGATGCTGATCTCACCCTCGTTGGCCGGGTCGTACGTGAACGGCTGCGCACCGTTCTGGTACAGCAGGGCCGTGACGTACGCCGGCTGGTTCGCCGGGAAGTCGCCGAAGAACGGGCCGCCGGCATCCTTCACCTTCTGCGCCGCGGCCTCGTACTCGGCCCAGGTGGTCGGCGGGGTGATGCCGTACTGCTCGAAGATGTCCTTGCGGTAGATCATGCCCATCGGACCACCGTCCACGGGGGCGCCGTAGACGGCGTCACCGACCGAGACGTCCTTCCAGGCGCCTTCGCTGAAGTTGTCCTTGACCTCCTCGTAACCGAGGTCGCTGAGATCCACCAGCGCCTCCTGTACCTGGAAGGTCGGAATCCGGTCGGCCTCAACCATCATCACGTCGGGGGCCCCGCTGCCCGCGGAGATCGCCGTCTGGAACTTGTCGTAGGCGTCGCCACCGGCACCCGCGTTCGTCCAGCAGACCTGGACCTCGTCGTTCTGCTCGTTGAAGTTGTCGACCACGAGCTCCATGTTGGGATACCACGCCCACATCGTGACCACGGGGAGGTCGGCCTTCTTGATGGTGTTCGTGCAGTTGGATGCTTCGTTGCTGCTGCCGTCGTCTCCACCGGCGGTGCAACCGGTCATGAAAACGCCCGCAACCGCGAGCGCCGAGACGGCAGTGATGACCTGCTTTGTCTTCACTGGGAATTCCTTTCGGATGCGTGGACACCTTTGTCGGTGCGCGATCCGGGGGTAGCCCGTACGGTCGTCTGCTTCGACGGCTTCTGCGAGGGTCCGAACCGCGTCTGCAACGTTGGAAGTGCAACGTTGTAGGATGATCATGAACCACGGGATGCCGCAGAGTCAAGCATCAAACATCGGACCGGCCGACCCACCCGGGCCGACGCGACGGATCGCGCATCGACAATGCTCGATACACTGACCGCAACCCGTGATATGTCGCTGATCAGGAGGAGCGAGATGGTGGCGACCCTGCACGACGTCGCGCGTATCGCGGGCGTCTCCATCAAGACGGTTTCCAACGTCGTGAATGAGTACCCGCATGTCAGAGAGGCGACGCGGGCACGTGTCCTCTCCGCGATCGCCGAACTGGACTACAAGCCGAACCTGTCCGCCCGCGGTCTCCGGTCCGGCAAGACCGGCGTCATCGGACTCGCCGTCCCCGAGCTGCGGCAGAACTACTTCGCGGAGCTCGCCGATGCGATCATCCGCGCAGCAGAGAGCCACAACGTCGCCGTCGTCATCGATCAGACCGGTGCGACCCGCGAGGGCGAGGTGGCCGTACTCTCGGGCAAGCGGCTGCGCCTCACGGACGGGATCCTCTTCAGCCCCGAGCGCCTGGGACAGGATGACATCGACCTCCTGAAGGTCGACTTCCCGATGGTGCTGCTCGGCGAGCGGATGTTCGGCGGGCCGACCGACCACGTGACCATGAACAACATCGAGAGCGCACGGGCGGCGACGGAGCACCTGATCGGCATCGGTCGCCGCCGGATCGCTGTCATCGGAGCTCACCCCACACGTCAGGACGATGTGCGATCGGCCAACCTGCGCATGCGCGGCTATCGCGAAGCGCTGGCTGCGGCGGGCATCCCGTACGATGAATCGCTCGTCAGAGTCGCGGCTCCCTGGCACCGCGAGAACGGTGCGGCAGCGATGCGCTCGCTCCTCGATGACGAGGTCGAGTTCGATGCCGTCTTCACGTTCAACGACACGCTCGGTCTCGGTGCTCTCCGAGCACTCGGCGAAGCAGGGGTCCGCGTGCCCCAGGATGTGGCTCTCGTCGGATTCGACAACATCGACGAAACCCGATTCTCGGTGCCATCGATGTCGAGCGTGGATCCTGGTCGCGACCAGATCGCCCGGCTCGCGGTCGATCTGCTCATCGAACGGATCAACGAGAAGGGCGAACGCAAGCCGCGGCGGGAGGTGCTCGCCGATTTCCGCGTCGTCGGCCGCGAGTCGACCGGCTTCGCGCAGCCACCCGAAGCCTCCTCCGCGGTGACCGTGGTCGAAGACGACTGAGCCAGTCGCTCCTCTCCGTGCACGACCCGAACCCCGACCGCGACGCGGGGCTCACCGAGGATCCGTTGCCCCCAGAAGCGCTCGGGTCGGCCCGATGACCCTCTTGACAACGTTGTAGGCCAGACGCGAGCATATCCACGAGACGCGATTACGACGTTGTAATACGCCTC
>DASUVU010000262.1:0-4249 GCA_036378815.1 Agromyces sp.
CCTCGATCGTCAGGCTCACCACCGCGGCGACCTGCCCGTCGACCTCGATCAGCACTCCCGGCTCGCCGTTCACCCACGCTCGCGTGGCGACCGCGTGGACCTTGAACTTCGCCAGGCCGCCGGCCAGGTAGGCGACCAGCTTCTCGGCACCGACGATCGGGCGTCGTGCTGCGCCGCGAACCTGTCCGCCGCCATCGGCCACCGCGACGACATCGGGCGCGAGCACGTCCATCAACGACTGGAGGTCACCCGTGTTGAACGCCTCGATGAAACGCTCGATGACCTGCTCCTGCTCGGTGGGATCCACGTGCATGCGCGGGCGCCGGGCCGCGACGTGGTCCCTCGCGCGGTGTGCGATCTGGCGCACGGCCGCCGGTGTCTTGCCGACCGCCTCGGCGATCTCGTCGTAGGAGAGGTCGAACACCTCCCGCAGCACGAACACCGCGCGTTCGGTCGGGCCGAGCGTCTCGAGCACGGTGAGCATTGCGATCGAGAGGCTCTCGGCGAGCTCGACATCGTCCGCGACATCCGGACTCGTGAGCAGCGGCTCGGGCAGCCACTCGCCGATGTAGTCCTCTCGGCGGCGCGCGACGGTGCGGAGCTGGTTGAGTGCCTGCCGGGTGACGATCCGAACGAGGTACGCCCGTGGGTCGCGCACACCGCTCTGGTCGACGGCGGACCACCGCAGCCAGGACTCCTGGAGCACGTCTTCGGCGTCAGCCGCTGAGCCGAGCATCTCGTACGCGACCGTGAAGAGGAGTCCGCGGTGGGTGATGAACGGGTCGGCGCTCATGTCGGCGAGACTACGTCGTCGGCCGCCCGCGATGCGAGCGGCGCCAGGTCGCAGGCGTCCGCGAACCCCTCCGAGTGGATGCCGAGGGCGATGTTCGCCCGAGCGCTCGCATTGAGGTAGGCGACCGTCGCGCTCAGCTCGAGCAGCGCCGGGGCACCCAGCTCCGCGAGGAGTTCGTCGGAGAGCTCGTCGGTGACGGCCGGCGGCGTCTGACTCATCGCCTCGGCGTACTCCATCACGCGTCGCTCGAGCGGCGTGAACACCGACGACTCGCGCCACCGCGGCACCTCACGTGCCTTCGCCTCGTCGAGGCCGTGATTGTGCGCCAGGAAGTAGTGCAGGTCGAGGCAGAAGCTGCAGCCCACCAGGGCGGCCGTCGCCATCGAGGCGAACGAACTGAGGTTCGGGTCGAGCTGATCCCACTTCTCGACCTTGCGACCGAACTGTGCCATGTCCTTCAGCACCGCAGGGTGATTCCACATCACTGCCAGCGAGTCGGGAACGTGTCCTACCATCCGCTTGCTCATCATCTTCATGAGCGTGCCGTACAGGCCGGTGATCTCGGTCGGTGGAATACGGGTCGAGCCGGTCATGTCTCCTCCAAGGTTTCTTGTCCTTCGGCATGGAGACACCGGCGCGGCCGGGGATGTGACAGGGCGGATGCGACCGGGCGGATGCCGCGGCATCCGCCACCGTACTCAGGCGTGCTGGTCGGGCGAGCCGCCCTCGGGTTCGGCGGCCCACGACGGCGGTTCGTCCTTGCCCGCCTCCTCGTCGCGCTCGGCCTCATCTGCCGTCTTCTGCACCTTGCCGGGGGCGTGGTGCACCGGCGCGTAGACGGTGTAGAGGCGCAACGGCTCGTCGCCCGTGTTCTCGACGTCGTGCCAGGTGCCGGCCGGGACCTGGATGCTCCAGCCGTCGGCGACATCCTCCTGGAAACTCAGGTCGTCCTTCGACGGACCCATCTTGACCCGGCCCTTGCCCGCGTCGAGGCGCAGGAACTGGTCGGTCTCGGGGTGCACTTCGAGCCCGATCGACTCCCCCACCGGAATCGACATCAGTGTCACCTGCAGGTACTTTCCGGTCCAGGCGACCGTGCGATAGTTCGTGTTCTCGCGCGTGGCCGTCTCGATGTCGAATGTGTTGGGGTCGGGTCCGTTGTCGGTGATGTCCATCGTGCAGTCCTTCCGGGGTCGATCGGTCGGGCGGATGCCGCTGCGCACCACACTCTCGAGCCACCACGGTCGGGGGCAAGGCGGTTGTCGGCTTCTCGGCGCCATGCTACGACCACGGAAGGCGGATGCCCGGCCCCAGCACCCCGGCAGCTCCCCCGGTACTGACGCGGACCTTCCAACCTCAGAAGGGTGCGAGCTCGGGTTCGTCATGCTGCATCAGCAGCCAACGCAGCTGACGACGCGGCATCCGTCACCCGGCGAACGTGCGAACCGGCATTCCCCTGACGCCCACGTCGGCGAAGAACAGCGAACCCGCGAGCGGGTCGTCACGTGTGTCGGCGTTCTCCTGCGAGGTCGTGATGAACAGCCGATCGAGGCCCTCACCGCCGAATGTGCAGGCGGTGACCTTTCTGGCGGGCACCGGCAGCCGTTCCTCGAGCACGCCGGTGCTGCTGTACCGGTAGACGGCGCCGCCGTCGTACACGGCGGTCCACACACCGCCCTCGGCGTCGACGGTCAGTCCGTCGGGGCTGCCCCCGTCGGGCAGCTCGGCGAAGGTGCGCCGGTTCGTGAGACCCGCTTCCCGGTCGTAGTCGAACACCGAGATGGCCGAGGTCTCCGTGTCGTTGTAGTAGGCCCGCGTGCCGTCGGGGCTCCACTCCAGGCCGTTCGACACCGTGACCCGGTTGAGCACCGTCTCGACCGAGCCATCGGGGTCCAGACGATGGACGGATGCCGCGCCGACCGCCTGATCGTAGGCCATCGAGCCGCAGTAGAAGCGCCCATCGGGGTCGCACCCGCCGTCGTTCATCCGGATGCCCGTGTCACTCCACACCTCGGGCAGCATTCGCACGGTTCCGTCTGGGTTCTCGAGTGCGAAACCGCGCTCCACCCCGATGACCGCGCCCCCACCCTGCCGCGGACGCACCGCGGCGGCGACCGACGCGACGTGCCGGCGGTGGAGGGAGCCGTCCGCCATGAGCGTCATGATGTCGCCGGCGAGCATGTCGACGAATCGCAGGCCGCCCCAACCCGGGAACCAGACCGGCCCCTCGCCGTGGTGCACCTCTGGTCCGGTCAGCTGCTCCACACGCATTCGTCCACCCGTCGTCGTCCTCGTACCACTCTGGCAGAGCGGCAGCGTCGACGCCGATGCGGTGTGTGCGCTCAACCCGACGCCCCCACCAGCGCCTCCCCGAGCGGGGTGCGCAGGTGGAGCATGCGGGCGCCATCTCGTCGGCTCGCGATGAGGCCGGCGTCGCGGAGCACCGTGAGGTGATGGGAGGCCGTCGACGCGGCGATGCCGGCGTCGGCCGCGACCCGCGATGTGGTGCGCTCCTCGTGGGCGGTGAGCAGGATGTCGGCGCGTGCGCCGCCGAGCAGGACCGCGAGCGCATCGGCGAGCGCCGCGGCATCCGTGGCCCACCGCTCGGTGACGCCCTGCGCGGGGTAGAACAGCGTCGGCTGCGCGGGGGGTTCGGTGAGCACCGCACAGCCGAGCCCGCCGAGCACTGACGGCACGAGCACCACGCCCGACCCGCGGCAGTCGAGCACCTCGGAGTGCAGCGCCAGCTCGACGCGCAACGCACCCTCGTGCCATCCGACGGTGTGATGCAGGCCACCGACCATGCTCGCCAAGCCGTCGGTGGCGACGCGGCGAGCGCGAACCGCGATGTCGGCGCGCAGGATTCGCTCGAGCTGCTCCCACACCGGATCGAGCAGCGCCGACCACAGCTCGAGCCATGCGTCGGCGATCATGGCCCGTGCGCGCGGGAGGTCGTCGAGCATGCGCTGCACCGCGTCCCGCCTGGCGCCGGTCGACCGCACGAGCACCTTGCCGAGGTCGACCCGCATCAGCTCATCGGGCACCTCTCGCAACCGCGCGGCCTCGTCGACGGGATCGAGGTCCCACGTCGGCGTGGTGGTGAGGAAGTCGGGGAAGTATCCGCGCTCCCGCACGATCACGGCGAACAGTTCGAACGCGTCGCGGGGCACCCGGTCGCGAACGCTCCGGAGCCAGCCCCACTGCAGCGGATGCTCGGCGGGCCGCTGCAGCACCCGCACCGCGTGGCACAGCTCGTGTCCTGGTGAGAGGCCGAACCGGATCGCCGAGACATCGCCCGGCGCGAGTCGAAATTCCACGAAGTTTCGATCCACGTCGAAACACTACCGACGACGGATGCCGCGGCGGGAGCCTTGCGGTGTCATCCCGTCGCACGCCGCACAGCACCGCTCAGCGGCATCCGTCACCGAATCGAGGTCACCCGTGAACGCCGCCGAG
>DASUVU010000263.1:0-4790 GCA_036378815.1 Agromyces sp.
GCTCCACGTCTGCGACCGCCGGAAATGGCGGCGCCTGGGGAGAGGTGCCGACACTCGCGGCGACGACTCCGAGCTCTGCGGCGTAGCCGGCGATGGTCCGGCGGAAGCCGACCAGTGCCGCCCGAGCGTCCTCCAAGGACTCGAAGACGGCGGAGGCGTGCTCGACCTGCGACGCCATGAACTCACGATGCGTCACATCGTGCCACTCGAGCGAATCCGACAGCCGACGGAAGACCTCGGCGCCCACATTGGCCGGCACGAGCGTGTCGGGCATGAGGAACTGGAACTCCTCTTCGATGCCGAACGTCCTCATCCCCCACCTCCGCCGGCCGGATTCCTACGCGAACTCTCCCGACGTGCGCATCGCGTTGTCAACCCCGTGCGCCGTCCGGCGCCACCACGCTACGCACGGATGCTTCGGATCAGTCGAGAATCGTGAATCAGCCTCGACATACTGATGGGAGCGCGATTGAGCCTCCCGATGAAGGAATGCAACGAACCACCGAACCATCCAAGGAGCGATTCCGATGAAGTACTTCATCCAGATCTACAGCAACCCGTCGTCGCGCCAGGCGTGGGAGAGCTTCAGCGCGGAAGAGCAGGCGTCGGGCTACGAGTACTACCAGCGCATCTCCGATGAGCTCGCCGCGAGCGGCGAGCTCATCGCCGACGAGGCCCTCGCCGACGTCTCGCTCGCCAAGCACGTCACCCGCACGGCCGACGGGGTCACCGTGGGCGACGGCCCGTTCGCCGAGACGAAGGAGCTGCTCGCCGGCTTCTACCTCGTCGACTGCGAGTCCGAGGCGCGGGCGATCCAGATCGCCGGCCGATTCCCCGAGGCCGAGTACGGCCTCATCGAGGTTCGCCCCGTGCTCGAGATGTCGGGGGGCAGCGACCTGTGAGGCGCATCCGTCCGTGAATCACGCCTCGAAGGACGCCGCGACCGACGCCGTCCGGGCACTGCGAGACGCCGCACCGTCGGCGCTCGCGGTGCTCGTGCGCCGGTACGGCGACTTCGCGGCGTGCGAGGACGCGATGCAGGAGGCGCTGCTCGCGGCATCCGCCCAGTGGCCGGCCGACGGCGTCCCCGACAGCCCGCGGGCCTGGCTCGTGCGCGTGGCGTCGCGTCGCTACATCGACGAGGTGAGGTCGGATGCCGCCCGCCGCCGCCGCGAGTCGGTCGCCGCCGAACTCGAGCCACCGCCCGTGCCCGTGCCGTCGCGCGACGACACGCTCGCCCTGTTCCTGCTGTGCTGCCATCCCGCCCTCTCCCGGCCGGCCCAGGTCGCCCTCACGCTTCGCGCCGTCGGGGGGCTCACCACCGCCGAGATCGCGCGCGGCCTGCTCGTGCCCGAGGCGACGGTCGCCCAGCGGATCTCGCGGGCGAAGGCACGCATCCGCGCGAGCGGAGAGCGGTTCCGGATGCCGCGGGCCGACGAGGCCGACGCCCGCCTCGCCGCGCTCCGCGACGTGCTCTACCTCATCTTCACCGAGGGCCACACGGCGACCTCGGGTGAGGCGCTCGCCCGCGTCGACCTCTCGACCGAGGCGATCCGGCTGGCCAGGCAATTGCACGCTGCCGGCCCCGACCCGTCGGGCGAGACCACGGGACTCCTCGCCCTCATGCTGCTCACCGACGCGCGCCGCGCGGCACGCACCGATGCGACCGGCGCCATCGTTCCGCTCGACGAGCAGGACCGAACCCTCTGGGACCGCGCGAGCATCGACGAGGGCGTCGCGCTCGTCACGCAGGTGCTCGACCGGGCGCCCATCGGGCCGTACCAGGTGCAGGCCGCGATCGCCGCAGTGCACGACGAGGCCGCGTCGACGGCCGACACCGACTGGCTCGAGATCCTCACGCTCTACAAGCTGCTCGGACATCTCGCGCCGGGCCCCATGGTGGCCCTCGGCCGCATCGTGGCACTCGCAATGGTCGAGGGTCCCGAGGCCGGACTCTCCGCGCTCGACCTCGAGGAGATGCGCGCCGACGTCGAGGCCGACGCGCCGCTGACCGAGCACCACCGCACCTGGGCCGTGCGAGCGCACCTCCTCGAGCGGGCCGGGCGAACGGATGCCGCGTCGCTCGCGTTCGCCGAGGCGGCACGTCGCACGCTGAACGGGCCCGAGCAGCGTTACCTCGCGGCGAAGGCCGAGTCGCTGCGGAGCATCCACTGAGCGCGATCCGCGGGCCGGTCGTCAAACCAGCCAGCGGGCCGCCCGATCTCAGTCGTCACGCCGATCCTTCTGCTGCAGACGGATGGCACGGATCGTCAGCTGCGCCGCCGAGACGAGGATGAGCGCCGCGAACAGCCACGCCGACCACTCGGGCGGCAGCACGAACGCGATCGCGACGCCCGCGAACGACGTGATCGTCGCGGCGATGCCGACCACGAGCGACGCCCGCAGGTCGACGATGCCGGCGCGCGCGTTGACGATGGTGCCGCTCACGGCCGTCGGGATCATGACCAGCAGCGACGTGCCCTTCGCCACGAGGTCGCCCATGCCGAACAGCGCGATGAACGCGGGCACCATGATGACGCCGCCGCCGATGCCGAAGAGCCCCGAGGCGATGCCGATGACGATGCCCAGGCCCAGCATGGCGGCGATCGTCGCGGCGTCGAGCTCGGCGAGTCCGCCGCCCCGCACCGGCGCGACGACCAGCAGGCGCACGGCGACGACGAGGAGCAACGCGATGAACAGCCAGCGCAGCCAGCCGAGCGAGAGCGTTCGCAGCAGCCAGGCGCCCACCCAGGAGCCGATGACGGCTCCGATCGCGACGAAGAGAGCGGCGAACAGGTCGATCTCGCCGTTGACGAGATAGGTCACCGATCCGGCGATCGCCGCCGGCACGATCGCCGCGAGCGACGTCGACGAAGCGTGGCGTTGGTCGAGCCGGGCGAAGGTGATGAGCAGGGGCACCATCAGGATGCCGCCGCCGACGCCGAACGCGCCCGAGAAGAGTCCACCTGCCGCACCGACGATGGCCAGCCGCACCCACGACGGGCGCGCTGGAACAGCGGGCGCGGCGGGGGAGGTCACCCGATCACTGTAGCGGCGGCGCGGCGCTCGGCCTGCGCCTGCCGATCAGCCAGCGCGTTCGCCGCGGATGGCCCCGGATCCGCCCGAGTGCGCACCCACCGGCTCGTAGGCGCGGTCGGGTGCGTCGGCATCGATCGGTGCGACCGTCGGCGTCGGCGCCGTCACCGGGAGCAACGCCACCGCGCCCGACCGGCGCACCATGCGGGCGGCCAGGACGAGGAGCACGCCGAACACGGCGCCACCGGTGTTCATCACGAGGTCGCGGGGATCGGAGATGCGATCGCCGAGCGGCACCTGCACGAGTTCGATCACCGTGGTGAACGCGAAGCCGGCGATCAGGGCCAACGGCCACCGCCGACGAGGAATGAGCAACGCCGCGAGCACTCCGACGGGCACGAAGAGCGCGACGTTGAACGCCATCTCGGCGAGGTACCCGGTCGTCCACGTGACCGAATCCGTCCAGGCCTCGGGGTTCAGGATGCCGCCGTCGAGCTGGTGCCCGCTCGTGCGCCATGGCGCGGGGCCGACCGTCACCCACAGCACGAGGGTTGCGTAGGCGAGGGTGACGAATCGCAGGGGGCGGCGGTTCATCCCATGATTCTCCTCCGGAATCCTACGAACGGGCTGGCATATTGCCGCATGTTCGCCAACACGTGCCCGAGCGCGCTGTGTCACGATCCGCTCACGACCTTCAGAACGAGGGCGGGAACCGATAGGGTGGGTTCCACGATTCCTCCATCAAGCGGGCAGCTGCCCGCGCCTCCATCCTGATTGCCCGGAGGCGGACCGATCCGCGTGGCATGACCCGATACGAGACGGCGGATGCCTGAGCGCACACCCGCCCCTCGCCCCCTCGCTTCGGCGGCACCGTGTCGCCGGGGTCGCGATCGACCGTCGATCGCATCGGGTACGCAGTAAGCGGCCCATACGACAGAAGGACAGCAGTATGGCAACCGGAACCGTCAAGTGGTTCAACGCCGAAAAGGGCTTCGGCTTCATCGCTCCCGACGACGGCTCGGCCGACGTCTTCGCTCACTTCAGCGCCATCTCGGGCAGCGGCTACCGCTCGCTCGAAGAGGGCCAGAAGGTCGAGTTCGAGGTCGCCCAGGGCCCCAAGGGCCTGCAGGCCGAGAACATCCGCGGCCTCTAGGCCACGGAACGCGTCACCAGAACGCCCTCGCAGCCTCGGCTGCGGGGGCGTTCGTCACACCCCGTCGCGCCACGAGTGACGCGGGTCGTAGCCGAGCAGTCGACGGGCCCTGTCGATCGAGAGCAGCGTGTCGTTCGTGCCGAGGTCGCGGCGGATCGGAACGTCGGGGAACACCTCCGCGACGAGCTCTGCGTTCGGGCGCGACGTCACCGTGTCGGCCGCGGCGATGATGTACCGCTCGAACCCCTGGCCGGGCGGGTGGGTGAGGGCGAGCTCCACCGCCTGCGCGGCGTCGCGACCGTCGATGTAGCTCCACAGGTTCCACTTGCGCAGACGTGCATCGGCATCGAACGACGGGAACTCGGCGTAGTCCTCGGGGTCCATGACGTTCGAGAACCGCAACGCCGTGATCGACATCCCCGGATGCCAGCGCACGAGTTCGATCGCCAGCTGCTCCTCGAGGTGCTTCACGAGCGAATACATGCTCTCGGGCCGTGCGGCGTACTCCGCGTCGACCGGGAGGTACGGCGGCGGCGTGTCGAAGGGCAGGCCGAGCACCGTCTCGCTGGAGGCGTAGACGATGTTCATGATGCCGAGCCGG
>DASUVU010000264.1:0-6191 GCA_036378815.1 Agromyces sp.
CGAGGGCGTACCCCCGCACGTCGGCGATCTTCTTGGGTCCGTACGGCGAGTGCTCGAGGTCGCCGATGTACAGGATCGACTCCTGCGGCAACTGGTCTTTCACCGCCCGGGCGACCGTGAGTCCGCCGACCCCGGAGTCGAAGATCCCGATCGGTGCATCCGTCACGACATCCAAGCTTAGGTGAGTCCGCCAGTAGGCTTCTCGTGTGACCGGGTCCGCTGCGCTGTTCACCGACCGCTACGAGCTCACGATGGTGGATGCCGCGCTTCGCGACGGCACCGGCCACCGCGAGAGCATGTTCGAGGCGTTCGCACGCCGTCTGCCCGACGGACGCCGATACGGCGTCGTCGCCGGAACCGGCCGACTGCTCGAACTCATCGAGCGCTTCCGCTTCGAGGACGCCGAGCTCGAGTTCCTCCGTGAGCACGAGGTCGTCCAGCCGGCGACCCTCGACTGGCTCGCCGACTACCGGTTCCGTGGGGACATCTGGGGCTACCGCGAAGGCGAGGCGTACTTCCCCGGCTCGCCGCTGCTCACCATCCAGGCGACGTTCGCCGAGGCGGTGATGCTCGAGACGCTCGTGCTGTCCACCCTGAACTACGACTCGTCGGTGGCGAGCGCCGCAGCGAGGATGGTGTCGGTCGCCCTCGGCCGACCCATCGCCGAGATGGGGTCCCGGCGCACGAGCGAGCACGCCGCGGTCGCCGCGGCGCGTGCCGCGTACATCGCCGGGTTCGACGCGACCTCGAACCTCGAAGCCGGGCGCACGTGGGGCATCCCGACCATGGGCACGTCGGCGCACGCGTTCACGCTGTTGCACGACACCGAGGAGCGTGCCTTCCGCTCGCAGGTCGAGGCGCTCGGACCGTCGACCACCCTGCTCATCGACACCTACGACATCGCACGCGGCGTCGAACTCGCGGTGAAGGTCGCCGGAACCGGGCTCGGCGCCGTGCGCATCGACTCGGGCGATCTGCCGATCGTCGTGTCGGCGGTTCGCGAGCAACTCGACTCGCTGGGCGCCGTCGACACGAAGATCACCGTCACGAGCGACCTGGACGAGTACACCATCGCGGCCCTGTCCGCCGCGCCGGCCGATTCCTACGGGGTGGGGACGTCAGTGGTCACCGGATCGGGCGCTCCGGCGGCCGGCATGGTCTACAAGCTGGTCGCCCGCCGCGACGACTCCGGCGAATGGATCGCCGTCGCGAAGTCCTCGAAGTCGAAGACGAGCATCGGGGGCCGCAAGAACGCGGCCCGCCGGCTCGATTCGACGCGCACGGCACGCGAGGAGATCGTCTACATCGGCGATGGCCCCGAAGGAGAGGCGGAGTTCGAGCCCGGCACCGAACTGCGCCCGCTCATGGTGCAGCTGATGACGGAGGGTGCGGCCGACCCGGCGTTCCTCGGGCCGGATGGCACGCGCGCGGCTCGGGAGCATCGAGCCGAGGTGATGCAGGAGCTGCCGATCGAGGCGTTCCGGCTCGGTCGAGGCGAAGCCGTCATTCCCACGTCGTACCGGTGATCTTCGAGGAGCGCAGGCCTCCCGCCGAGTGGCGGCCCTTCGTGACGCGACTCTGGTACCTCGAGGCACCTCGGATTCGAACGTACGAGAAGATCCTCCCGTTGCCGTACATGCACGTGATCCTCAACCTCTCGGACCCATACCGCCTCTTCGATCCCCGCGGGTCCGCAGAGCGCGTGGACGAGGCGTTCATCTCCGGCATCCAATCCGAGTTCCTCGTGATCGAGAGTCCCCCGCTGATCCGCCACGTCGGGGTCGAGTTCACGCCGCAGGGCCTCCGTGCGTTCAGCGACACGCCGCCCGCGACCGTCACGGCACGCGTGCGACCCGCCGACGGGGTGCTTGCCGGTCTCGCCGCGCTCGCGCGTCGGCTGCGCGCGACGGTCGACGCGGCATCCGGCTCGCCCGAGGCCGACCGCGTCATCGACGCGCTCACCGGCTTCCTCCACGACCGGCGTCGCGCGGGCATCGAGGCCGACTCCATCGTCGCGACAGCCCTCGACGGTCTCTCGAGCGACCCGCACGCGCGGATCGGTGCGCTCGCACAGCGCGCCGGAGTCTCGCACAAGACGCTCATCACCCACTTCGCGTCGACGTGCGGGATCACCCCCAAGCGCTACGCCGAGGTGCTGCGGTTCCATCGATTCGTCATCGACCTGCCGATCGGCGACGCCATGCCCTCATGGGCCGAGCTCGCCGCAGCGTCGCCGTACTACGACCAGCCGCACGTCATCCGAGCATTCCGTCGGTTCAGCGGGTACTCCCCCGCCGACTACCTCCGTCGCGTCCGCGAGTTCGGTCCGGATGCCGCGAACTTCGTACCTCTCGACGAGGTGCCACTCCCGACGCCGACCCCGGGTGAGCACCACCGTCGATCGCGGTGAAATTCGTACAATCGCCCGCGGACACGCGCTCGCTACCCTCCTCACCAACGGGAAGGAGCGGCGCATGGCGGTCGAGATCAATTGGTGGGGCGTCGTCCTCGCGGCGCTGTCGGCGTTCGTGGTGGGCGGTCTCTGGTATTCGCTCCTCTTCGCGAAGCCGTGGCAGCGTGCCGCGGGTGTCACCGACGAGGCGCTGCGGCGCGGGGTCATCCCCGCGTTCGTCGGCACGTTCCTGTTGTCGTTCGTGATGGCGGTGGCGCTGGCAGCGTTCATCGGGCCGAACGGCGCCGGTTTCGGGGCGCTCGCAGGTGCCATCGCCGGCATCGCCTGGGTCGCTGCGGCGTTCGGTGTCACGTACCTCTTCGAGCGCCGAGGCGTGGCGCTCTTCCTCATCAACGGCGGTTACAACGCGCTGTCGTTCACCGCCATGGGTGCGATCGTGGGTGCGTTCCAGGCCGGATGAGCAGGGTTACTGTGCCTTCATCCGCTCGTAGATCTCGCGGCACGTGGGGCACACCGGGAACTTCTCAGGGTCGCGGCCCGGGGTCCACTTCTTGCCGCAGAGCGCCTTCACGGGCTTGCCGGTGATGGCCGACTCGAGGATCTGGTCCTTCTTGACGTAGTGGCTGAAGCGCTCGTGGTCGCCCGGCTCGATCGCCTCCTCCTCGAGGAGTTTCTCGAGCTCCCGGTCGAGCACGGAGGTGCCCCCGCCGGGGGCGTCGGGGTCGGCGATGCTCACGCGGACGGGTTCGATCATGGGGTCGATTCTACGCGCGGATGCCGCAGGCCTGGCCGATACGGGGCATCCGTCATGCACGCATTGCCGCGGCGAGCATCTCGGGTCCGCGGCGGTCGAAGACGCGACCGCCGAGCAGGACGCCCCCGATGAGCACGGCGATGCCCGCCACGGTGCCCGCCGCCAACGATGCGAGATGCCACTCGGGGTCCACGAGGAGCCCGAGTGCGCCGAACACCAGAGCGGGAAGCGCCACGAGGATCGATCCGAACATCGTGATCGACTGCACCAGTGCCGTGATCGCCCCGGTCGACTGGGGTTGCTGGAACGGGCTGTCGCCCGGCTTCACCGCCGGATACGGGAATCGCGCCGACGTGATGGAACCGATGCCGAGCCCGCCGAGCAGCAGCGCAGTGCTCACGCCGATGACCGACGGAAGCAGCCGCCAGTCGTGCAGCGTCACGGCCGTCACGGCCCCGCCGATTCCGATGACGATGATGCCGCCGAGGAGCACCGGTACCAGACGACCGGCTCGGTCGGAACGGCCGCGCACGCCCGATGCGACGTGGAGCCAGATCGCGGTGTGGTCGTAGGCGAGGTCGTTGTGCAGCGACCAGCCGAGCAGCAGGCACATGAGTGGAACCGGGATGAGCACTGCATATCCCAGCGGGATCCCGGCGAGACCCAGGGGCACGATGACGAGCACCGGCACGATCGGCACCATCACGATGGACACCCAATACCGCGCGTCGCGGACCCAGTAGGTGAAGCTGCGCGCCGCGACGACACCCGTCGCGTTGCGGGGCATCCGGTCGAACCATCCGAGCCCGCGATAGCTCTTCGCCGACGCCTCGCGTCCGGGGGTGACGAGCATGTGCGCCACGAGCGCCTGCCAGGCGTACCAGAGGCCCGCGAGCGTGCCGGCTGCGATGAGGATCTTCAGCAGTGCCGGTCCCCAGTCGCCGGCCGCGGCGTCGCCCGGTGCGGCGAACGCCGCGCCGAGCGGGGTCCACCCGACGACCCCCGCGATGGATTCCAGCACGAGGACACCCGACTCCGCCCAGTCGAGCGTGACGAGCAGCGCGATGATGGGCGACAGCATGACGATGAGCAGGACGCCGAACACGCTGCTCACCTCGCGCGCACGACGGGTGGCGAGCAGCAGCGATGCGAACGATGTCGCGACGCGTGCGAGCAGGAGGCACGTCCCGAAGGCGATGGCGGCCGCCAGCACGGCGATGATCGTCTCGCCGACCCCACGGGACCAGGTGACGACCGTTCCGGCGAGTACGACGGCGAGCACGAGCGCGGGGATGCCGATCATCGCCGCGCACGCGAGCCCGAGCGCGAGCGCACGATCGGGCAGGCCGAAGAGCGCGAACCGACGTGGATCCATGGTGTCGTCGACGCCGAACGCGAGCGGGAAGATGATGAAGCCGATGATCGTCGCAGCCCCGACCACGATGAAGACGTCGCGGATCAGCTGCACGTCACCGGCGAAACGCAGCCCGACGAGCGCGGCGAAGAGGATGACGGCAGCCCCGAGCCCGTACACGAGCCCCAGCACGATTCCCACGACCTGCCACGCACTGCGGCGGAAGATGTTCGCGAGCAGGCGCAGTTTCAGTCGGAGAAACTGTGCAACCATTCCATGCCCTCCGCTGCCTTCCGTCCGCCGGCGAGCTCGACGAAGCGATCCTCGAGCGTCTTGCCGACGCGCACCTCGTCGAGGGTTCCCTGCGCGAGCACTCGGCCGCCGACGATGATGGCGGCGGAGTCGCAGACGCGTTCGATGAGGTCCATGCCGTGGCTGGAGAGCAGGACCGTGCCGCCTCCCTCCACGTAGCGCTCGAGGATGTCGGTGAGATTCGCCGCGGAGACGGGGTCGACGGATTCGAACGGCTCGTCGAGCACGAGCAGCCGCGGCGCGTGGATCATCGCGCAGGCGAGGGCGATCTTCTTCGTCATGCCGGCCGAGTAGTCGGCGACGAGTCGATCGATCGCATCGTCGAGCCCGAACGCACCGATGAGATCGGTGCTGCGCTCGCGCACGGTGCGGTCGTCGAGTCCGCGGAGCACGCCCGCGTAGTACAGCAGCTGCGCACCCGTCAGGCGGTCGAACAACCGCAGTCGGTCGGGCAGCACGCCGGTCATGCGCTTCGCCGTCTGCGGATGCTGCCAGACATCCACCCCGTTGACGTGCACCATGCCGGCATCGGGTCGCAGCAGTCCGGTGACCATCGAGAGTGTCGTGGTCTTTCCCGCGCCGTTCGGTCCGACGATGCCGAAGAACGAGCCAGCCCGCACATCGAGGGAGATGCCGTCGACCGCGGTGTTGTCGCCGAACCGCTTGACGAGCCCCGCAATGGTGAGCACCCGCGGCGCGTCGGCCGGGGGCGCCACACGGGCCACACGGAGCGTGCGCTTCTTGCCCCGCGCGGGCTTTCGAGTCGGGGGCTTGGTCGGCGCCGGGATCACGACGACGGCCTGGTCGCCGGCAGCGTCGGATGCCTCGGGCTCCACGGTGGGGGCGGCGTCGAGTGTCTCGGACCCCGGGAGTTCTGTCGTCGCCTCGGTCTCGAGGGTGGGCGCCAGGTCGTCGAGCGGGATCACCTCGGTCACGTCGAGATCGGGGGTCGCCGCGACCTCGTCGACCGGAATGACCGCGGTGACGTCGTCCGCGGCGGGGGGCGCCACTTCGTCGACCGGGATCACCTTCGTGTCGCCCGGCTCGTCCTGCGCCTCGAGCTCCTCGGGCTCGGCCGACCCGGGCCCCGCTTCGACCGGTTCTGCTGCGACCGACGTGGTCTCCACCCGTGACGCTTCCTCCACCGGTGCCGCTTCCTCCACCGGAGCCGCTTCGTCCACCGGAGCAGCTTCGGTGGGCGCCGGTGCGGATGCGGCAGCGGCCGCCGCCTTGCCCGGACGCTCGACGATGGCATCGTCGGCGATCGCGGCCGCGGCCGCGGCAACGGCGGCGACGCCCGCGGCGGTCCGCACGGGCCGCTCACGTGTCGTCTCGTCGACGGCGTCGACCGGCGTCGG
>DASUVU010000265.1:0-5892 GCA_036378815.1 Agromyces sp.
CATGCCGATGATGCGCGGCGATCCGGGGAGGTCGAGCACGTCACCGTCGCGCATGGGGACCACGTCGGCGACCCACGTCGTTCGCAAGCCGCCCTTCCGCATCGCGTACCAGAGGAACCGCGCCGTGGGCCCGATCCTGACGTGTCCCCAGTCGGGCTTCGTCGACTCCTCACCGCGGGCCCGCGCGGCGTCGGCCTCGTGCACGTACACGGGAACGCCGTGGTCGCGGCGCAGGCGCTCGGCGAACCCGACGTGATCACTGTCGCCGTGCGTGAGCACGACACCGCGTACGTCGTCGATCGTGCGGTCCATCGATGCGAGCTCGGCCGTGAAGTCCCGCCACTGACCGGCGAGTCCGGTGTCGATCACGGTCACGCCCTCGGGCGTGTCGACGAGGTAGACGGCGACGAGGTCGTTGCCGATTCGGTGGAGGTTCGGGCCGAGCCGCATGGTCGCTCCTTGGGGGTCGCAGTGCCGAAGATGACGCATGGCTATGTTAACTAGCTATCATGGCTACGGTCAATAGCCTAAGCTGGGAATCATCGGAATCGACGATCGGAGCACGCGATGCCCACGCCACGGCGCACATCACTGGAGGCCATCGTCGCGGCCGGGTGCGATCTGCTCGAGATCGGCGGCCTCGAGGGGCTGACGATGCAGTCGGTCGCCGTCCGGGTCGGCGTGCGTGCCCCATCGCTCTACAAGTGGGTCCGGAACCGCGGCGACCTGATCGCGCTCATCGCCGACGCCAGCGTCCGCGACCTGGGTGCGCGACTCGATGCTGCGGCGGGTAGCGACGGCGACGCGCGCGAGCGTCTGCACCGGCTCGCGGCCGCGGCCCGGACGTTCGCGCACGAACGTCCTGCAGCATTCCGCCTGGTGTTCGCCCCGGGTGCAGACCTGCGACTCGATGACGGCGCGCTGGCCGCCGCGAGTGCGAGCGTCCTGCGCGTCGCAGGGGAACTGGCCGGGCAGGAGCACGCGCTCGATGCGGCCCGCACGTTCACGGCCTGGGCGAACGGATTCGTGAGCATGGAGCTCGCGGGCGCGTTCCGACTGGGGGGCGAGGTCGATCGCGCCTTCGACTTCGGTGTCGACCGGTTGGCGGAGGCCATGTCGCGACAGCCGGCGTGACGCGATCCACCGGCGCCTTGTGATTTCAGTTAGCGGCCACTAACATCTATTCCAGTTAGTGCGCGCTAACTGATGTTGGTGCGCCGGTCGCAGCAGAGTCGCAGCAGAGAGGCGCCGATGGACACGCTCACGGGCACGCCCGAATCGGGCCCTCGTCGAACCGCCCGGGGCCGGCCGCCGTTCGATCGCGTGCTGGTCGCCAATCGTGGCGAGATCGCCGTCCGCGTCATCCGCACCCTGAGACGGCTCGGCATCACCGCCGTCGCCGTGTACTCCGATGCCGATGCCGACGCACCGCACGTGCGCCTCGCCGACGAGGCCGTGCGGATCGGCCCGTCGCCCGCCGCCGAGAGCTACCTCGACCCGAGCCGCATCATCGACGCGGCGATCGCCACGGGTGCGCAGGCAGTGCACCCGGGCTACGGATTCCTCTCCGAGCACGCGGGCTTCGCTCGCGCCTGCCGCGAGGCCGGCATCGTCTTCATCGGCCCCGGCGAGGAGGCCCTCGAGGTGATGGGCGACAAGATCCGGGCCAAGACGCACGTCGCGGCATCCGGGGTTCCGATCGTGCCCGGCATCGCCGACCCGACGCTCGACGACGACGCGCTGGTCGCCTCGGCCCACTCGGTCGGATTCCCGCTGCTCGTGAAGCCGTCGGCGGGTGGCGGGGGCAAGGGCATGCAGGTCGCCCGCGACGCCGACGAGCTGGCCGCAGCGCTCGCCACGGCCCGCCGCGTCGCTCGCGCAGCATTCGGCGACGACACCCTGCTGCTCGAGCGCCTCATCGAGCGTCCGCGCCACATCGAGGTGCAGGTCCTCGCCGAGTCGCACGGCACGATCGTGCACCTCGGTGAACGCGAGTGCTCGCTCCAGCGACGGCACCAGAAGGTCATCGAGGAGGCGCCGTCGCCGCTCCTCGACGAGCAGACCCGGGCGCGCATCGGCGCGGCCGCCTGCGACGAGGCGAGGAGCGTCGGGTACCTCGGCGCCGGCACCGTGGAGTTCCTGGTGTCGGATGCCGCGCCCGACGAGTTCTTCTTCATCGAGATGAACACCCGGCTCCAGGTCGAGCATCCCGTCACCGAGCTGGTGACCGGCGTCGACCTCGTGGAGCAGCAGCTCAGGATCGCCGCGGGCGAACCGCTCGACATCGCGCAGGAGGACGTGCGGCTGACCGGGCACGCCATCGAGGCGCGCGTCTACGCCGAGACGCCGCATCGCGGATTCCTGCCGTCGACCGGTCGCGTGCTCGGCTGGCGAGCCCCCGACGGCATCGGCGTGCGGGTCGACGCGGGCATCGACGAGGGGCTCGAGATCACGGCTCACTACGACCCGATGATCGCCAAGGTGATCACGTTCGGCGACGACCGGACGCAGGCGCTCGAACGGCTCGACCGGGCCCTGGCCGACACCGTCGTGCTGGGCGTCGACACCAACATCGCCTTCTTGCGCCGGCTGCTCGCCGAGCCCGATGTGCGCGCCGGCCACCTCGACACCGGATTGATCGACCGGATGCCGGAGTCCGACGCAGGCGGCCCCTCGACGTCACTCGTCGACATCGCGGCGCATCGCTTCGCGCGTGACGAGGTCGACCGCGAGCTCGCGCACGCCGTGGCCGGTCCGACGGCATGGCAGTCCGCTACGGGATGGCGCCCGGGCCCCCGCCACGCGTTCGAGGTGCTGCTCGCCCCGCGCGATCATCCTCACGACATCCGCTCCGTCGCCGCCGAATGGTCCGATGTCGATCCGACCGGCGGCGGCGACACCGTCGTCCGGCTCGGCGACGACGGCGCCGTCTGGGTGCACCACGACGGCGAGGCGATGGCCTTCGTTCGCGTCGGCCGTCGCGCCCACGCCGAACGCCGGCGCGCGGCGGCCGAACGGGGCGGCCTCGCGGCAGACCCCGAGCTCCGCGCGCCCATGCCCGGCACCGTCACCGCGGTCTTCGCGGCCGACGGCGACACCGTCGAAGAGGGCGACGCCGTCGTCGCCATCGAGGCCATGAAGATGGAGCACCGCGTCGTCGCGGCCCTCGACGGCACCGTGCGGCTGGCGGTCGCCGTGGGCGACCTCGTCAGTCGCGACCAGGCGGTCGCCCGCATCGAGCCGCTGCCCGCGGCATCCGACCCCATTGCTCCCCACCAGGAATGAGGAACGTCATGCACGACCTGAGCGCTGAGGAACAGCAGCTGTACGACATGGTCTGCGAGTTCGCCGACACCGTCGTGGCTCCCCAGTCGTACGAAGCCGACCGCACCCACACCCTCTCGATGGACGTCGTCGCGCAGATGGGCGAGCTCGGGCTGTTCGGCCTGCCGTTCCCCGAGGAGTACGGGGGCCAGGGCGGCGACTACCTGGCGCTGTGCCTCGCGATCGAGGCGCTCGCGCGGGTCGACCAGTCGATCGCGATCACCCTCGAGGCCGGCGTCGGGCTCGGCGCCATGCCGATCTTCCGGCACGGCACCGACGAGCAGAAAGCCGAGTACCTGCCCGACCTCGTGGCCGGGCGCGCGCTCGCGGGCTTCGGCCTCACGGAGTCCGAAGCCGGATCCGACGCCGGCGCCACCCGCACGACCGCGGTGCTCGACGGCGACGAGTGGATCGTCAACGGCTCGAAGCAGTTCATCACCAACTCGGGCACGCCGATCACGAGGTTCGTGACGGTCACGGCGGTCACTGGCGAAGAGCCGCGGCCCGACGGCTCCGTCTCGAAGGAGCTCTCGACGATCATCGTGCCCAACGGCACGCCGGGCTACACCGTCGGGCCGGGCTACGACAAGTCGGGTTGGCGCGCGTCCGACACGCACCCGCTGACGTTCGACGACGTGCGGGTGCCGGCCGCCAACCTGCTCGGCCAACGTGGCCGTGGCTTCGCCAACTTCCTGCGGACGCTCGACGAGGGCCGCATCGCGATCGCGGCCCTTGCAACGGGCGTCGCACAGGGCTGCCTCGACGAGGCGCTGAGCTACGCGAAGTCCCGCAACGTGTTCGGCGTCCCGATCGCCTCGCACCAGTACATCGCCTTCACCATCGCCCAGATGCAGGCGCGGACCTACACCGCGCGGCTCGCGTGGCACGACGCCGCCCGACGGGTCGACGCCGGCCTGCCGTTCAAGAAGGAGGCGGCGATGGCGAAGCTGGTCTCGAGCGACGCCGCGATGCTCAACTCCCGCGACGCGACGCAGATCTTCGGCGGCATGGGCTTCATGAACGAGAGCCTCGTGGCGAGGCACTACCGTGATTCGAAGATCCTCGAGATCGGGGAGGGCACGAACGAGGTGCAGCTCATGGTCATCGCCCGTGAGCTGGGCATCGGCTAGCGAGGAGGTCGCCATGACGGACGTCCCGATGCGTGAGGTCGTGGAGCGCGGACTCTGGTACGAGGAGTTCGAGGAGGGCGTGCGCTACCTGCACCGCCCAGGGCGCACGGTGAGCGAAGCCGACAACGTGCTGTTCACGACGCTCACGATGAACCCCCAGCCGCTGCACCTCGACGCGGCGTGGTCGGCCACCCAGCCGTTCGGTCAGCCGCTCGTGAACTCGCTGTTCACGCTGTCGACCCTCGTCGGCCAGTCGGTGAGCCAGCTCACGCGCGGCACGCTCGTGGCCAACCTCGGGTTCGGCGAGGTCGCGTTCCCGCACCCGGTGTTCGTCGGCGACACCCTCTACGGCGAGAGCGTCGTGGAGTCGAAGCGCGAGTCCGGCTCCCGCCCGGGGCAGGGCATCGTGGTCCTCGGCCACACCGCGCGCAACCAGGAGGGCAGCATCGTGGCCACGGCGTCGCGCACGATGCTCGTCTGGATGCGCGAGGCGGGGGAGCGCCAGTCGCGTATCGGCGGTGGGGCGAGCGGATGACGCATCCGTCGTTCCGATTCGGCCCCGCGCTGCTCTTCTGCCCGGCCGACCGACCCGATCGTTTCGAGAAGGCGGTCGAGCGCGCCGACGCGGTGATCCTCGACCTCGAGGACGCCGTCGCGGCCGATGCCAAGCATGACGCCCGCCTCGCACTGGTCGAGTCGACGCTCGATCCCGAGCGAGTGATCGTGCGGCTGAATGCCGCCTCATCCGCCGACTTCGCCGAGGACCTGGGCGCGGTCGCCGCCACCGACTACCGAACGGTGATGCTCGCCAAGTGCGAGGGCACGGCCGACCTGGTCGGCCTCGAGGACTACGAGGTCATCGCCCTCTGCGAGACGGCACGCGGCGTGCTCGCGGCAGCCGACATCGCGGCCCTGAGAAACGTGTCGGCACTCATGTGGGGTGCGGAAGACCTCGTGGTCTCACTCGGTGGTTCGTCGAGCCGCCACATCGACGGACGGTACCGCGATGTCGCCGTCCATGCGCGGTCTCGTGTGCTGCTCGCCGCGGGCGCGAACGACATCGCCGCCATCGACACGGTGCACCTGGACATCGCCGACCGTGCCGGCCTGCAGGCCGCCGCCGAGGATGCCGCGTCGATGGGATTCGCGGCGACCGCGTGCATCCATCCGTCGCAGGCGCCGATCGTGCGCGACGCCTACCGGCCGAGCGCCGAACGCCTGGAGTGGGCACGAGCGGTCCTCGCCGAGGCCGCGATGCAGCCGGGTGTCTTCGCCTTCCGCGGCGCCATGGTCGACGCGCCGCTGCTGCGTCAGGCCGAGGCGGCCGTGCGCCGCGCCGGCGGCTGATCGGACCTGCTCTGGCCCCCTCACGGGGGCGTTCTATCGCACGGGATGCCTCCTCCGGGGGACAACACCCCGTGGATTGCAAACGATTCGG
>DASUVU010000266.1:0-3000 GCA_036378815.1 Agromyces sp.
CACCGCGCCCGGCTCGGAGTCCGCACCCCATCCGGTGAGGTGCGCGAACGCCGAGTGGGCGCGGAACGGGTACTCGGTGTCGTTCGCCCGCTGCTTCATGTCGCCGGCCGGGATGACCAGGCGGATGCCGGTGAACGCCGCCGACACCATGGCGCGCCGATCGGCGGCGAATGCGGCCTGCTCGCGCGCGGGCGGAAGCGACTCGTCGCGCTCGGCCCAGTTGCTGCCGATGAACCGCTTGAAGCCCTCGGAGCCGGGTGTCGTCGAGCGATTGGCGTTGCGAGCCGCCTCCTCCGTGCTGCGTGTGGCCGCTGCCGGCGTCTCGGTCGTGGACGTGTCGCTCGTGTTCGCCATGCCTGCCATTCTCTCAAACCGCCGGCGACAGCGTCGCCACGATCGGACGGTGGTCGCTGCCGGCATCGTCGTACCCGTCGAGCACGCGGAATCCGTCGACCTTCCATCCGGGCGTCGCGAGCACGTGGTCGATGGGGCTGCCGAGCACCTGCGGGACGGCGGTGGGCCAGGTTCCGAGCGCGCCGGCGCCCGCCTCGACCGCGGCATCCCGGCACCGCCCCAGGTCGCCGCCATCGGTGCCGCGTCCGGCGAAGTGGTCGACTGTCGCGTTGAAGTCGCCCGCCATGATCACGTTCTCGCTCGCGCACTGCTCCGCCAGCCAGTCCAGGTCGCTGCGCCAGTTGCGGAACTCCCAGCGGATGGGAGCCACCGCGTGCACGGCCACGATCCGCGGGCCGACCCCGTCGACCGGATCGGCGACGATCGACGGCAGCGTGTTGGTGTTGCCGGGCGGTCCGGGTTCGAGTGCCGATGCGACCTCGTAGTCGCCGAGGTCGGGCGAGATGAGGAGCGTGGTCGAGCGTGCCTTCGCGATGTCGTCGAACGCGATGGTGTGCACCCACATCGGCCGCCCGCCCTCGCGCATCTCGATGGCGACATCCTCGCCGATCGGCACGGTGGTCTCGGGCAGTACGACCACGTCGGCGCCGTGGTCCAGGGCGAGTCCGGCGATCGTGGACGCGTCGGGCACCTCGCCGAGGGTGTTCCAGGACAGGACGGTGACGGATGCCTCGGGGCTCGCGGCATCCGACCCGCCGGCGCCGCGCGCACCCAGGACCGCGACGTTGCCGGCCGCGAAGAGGAGCAGCACGATCGTCATGGCGATGCCGATCGTGCGCGTGGCCCGGGGAATGGCGGCGAGCGAGAGGGCGGCGGCGGCGATGACCGCGCACACTGCGGCGGTGCCGCGAAGCGCGACGACGTGCGCGGCGACCCACTGGTTCTGCAACCCGAACGCCTGCGGCCACAGGAGGACCGCAGCGATGACGGAGGAGCCGAGCACGAGGACCCAGCCCAGGAAGCGGGGAAGCATTCCGTCCAGCGTAGGGGCAGTGCCTGAGGTCGCCCTCGGATCCGCCCCGGATCAGATGGGAGTCAGCGCGGTCGCCGCGCCCTGTCGGCGGGAGCTCTAACATGATGGGATGCCCCGAGCCGCCGTCACAGGTCCTGCCGACCTGCACGCGCACACGACGGTCTCCGACGGGACGGACTCGCCGTCGCAGCTCGTGGCGCAGGCCGCGGCGGTCGGACTCTGGGGAATCGCGCTGACCGACCACGACTCGACGAGCGGGTGGGCCGAGGCCGCCGCCGCCGTGCCCGAGGCGGGCGTGGTCCTCATCCCCGGCATGGAGTTGTCGACGCGCGAGGGCTTCATGAGCGTGCACGTGCTCGGCTACCTCATCGACCCGCTCGACGAGCGACTCCTCGCCGAGACGTCGCACATCCGGGAGTCGCGCCTGACTCGGGCCGAGGCGATCGTGCGGCGCATCGGCCGGGACTACGACCTCAGCTGGGACGACGTGCTCGCACAGACCGCGGAGGGCACCACCATCGGGCGACCGCACATCGCCGATGCACTCGTCGCACGCGGACACGTGGCGACGCGGTCGGCGGCGTTCGAGGGCATCCTGCACCCGCGGGCGGGCTACGCCCAGCCGCACTACGCGCCGGATCCGCTGACGGGCGTCCGGCTCATCCGTGCCGCCGGCGGGGTTCCGGTGCTCGCGCACCCCGGCACGCGCGGGGCCGAGCAGGTGATCCCGCCCCGACGACTCGGCCAGCTCACGGAGGCCGGGCTCTTCGGGCTCGAGATCGACCACCCCGAGAACCGTCGCGACGCGAAGGTGAGACTTCGCGCGCTCGCCGAGGAGTTCGGGCTCGCCGTGACCGGATCGAGCGACTACCACGGCACCGGGAAGCCCAACCGGCTCGGTCAGTGCCGGACGGCCCCCGAGGTCGTCGAACGCATCATCGAGGAGGGCCGGGGCTCGTCGCCCGTGCTCCCGTGATCGACGGCGGTCCCTGACCTGTCGAAGGGTGCGCTGCGAAGGGTCCCTGAGCAGGTCGAATCTCGGCAGGCTCAGCGACCGGAACCGCTCAGGCCTGCGGCGCTGCGCCGCCCGTGGTCGGACGCCGGCGCCGGCGCCGGCGCTGCGGTGCCGGCCTGCCGTCGTGGTGCTCGTGTCCTCCGCCGTCGTGGGTGCCCGTGCCGGGCTCCTTCGGGGGCGCGACCGAGGCGTCCGCCTTCTCCGCCGGCTCCGCGGCCTCGCCGGCCGGCTGTCCGCCGCGCGTGCGACGACGCGACCGGGACCGGGGCGCGCGCTCGGCCTCGCCCTCGGCGCGCCCCTCGCTGCGACCGGCCGTGCTCGAGCGCGCGGGCGCCGCGGTGGCGGCGGCCTTCAGCCGCCCCTTCGTTCCGGCGGGGATGTCGAGGTCGCTGTACAGGTGCGGGCTCGAGGAGTAGGTCTCGACGGGCTCCGGCTGGCCGAACTCGAGCGCGCGGTTGATGAGCGCCCACTTGTGCAGGTCGTCCCAGTCCACGAAGGTCACGGCGATGCCGGTCTTGCCTGCGCGGCCCGTGCGGCCGGCGCGGTGCAGGTACGCCTTGTCGTCGTCGGGGATGGTGTGGTTGATCACGTGCGTGAC